>JAQTVA010000027.1 GCA_028707055.1 Candidatus Bipolaricaulis sp.
CGAGATCGACCGGCTTCGCCATGCCGCGACCGCGGCGTTGTTCGAGCGCCGCGACGTGATCATCGTCGCCTCGGTGTCCTGCATCTACGGCCTCGGCTCGCCGTCGAGCTACTACGACATGTCGATCACCCTCGAGCAGGGCTCGACCTGGGACCGCGACGATGTGATGCGCCGAATGGTCGGTCTGCAGTACACGCGGAATGAGATCGGTTTCGAGCGAGGGACGTTCCGTGCCCGGGGCGACACGCTGGAGATCATCCCCGCGTACGAGGAGCGCGTCGTTCGCCTCGAGTTCTTCGGCGACGAGATCGAGCGCATCGCGCTCCTCGACCCCGTCAGCGGACATCCGATCGAAGAAGTCCCGACGATCACGATCTTCCCGGCGTCGCACTTCATCACCCCCGAGGAGCAGGTGCAGCGGGCGACCTCGACCATCGAGGAGGAGTTGGAGGAACGTCTCACCGTGCTCCGCAACGAGAACCACCTGCTGGAGGCGCAGCGGCTCGAGCAGCGAACGCGCTACGACCTCGAGATGATGCAGCAGATGGGGTACTGCAACGGCATCGAGAACTACTCCCGCCACCTCGACGGGCGCCGTGCGGGGCAACCTCCCTCCGTGCTCCTCGACTACTTCCCGAGCGACTTTCTCCTTGTGCTTGACGAGTCGCACCAGACGGTGCCCCAGATCCGAGGGATGTACCACGGCGATCGGTCGCGGAAGACGACGCTCGTCGACTACGGCTTCCGCCTTCCGTCGGCGCTCGACAACCGCCCGCTCACCTTCTCCGAGTTCGAGGAGCGAGTGAACCAGGTGGTCTTCACTTCAGCGACCCCGGGACCGTACGAGGAACGGAAGAGCCAGCGGGTCGTCGAGCAGGTGATCCGTCCGACGGGGCTGATCGACCCCGAGGTGGTCGTCCTGCCGGTGAAGGGGCAGATCGACCACTTGCTCGGGGAGATCCGGACGACCGTCGAGCGCGGCGACCGCGTGCTTGTGACGACCCTGACAAAGCGGATGGCCGAAGACCTGACGGAGTACCTGGTGGACGCGGGAGTCCGTGCGCGGTACCTGCACTCGGAGATCGAGACGCTGGACCGCGTCGACATTCTCCGCGACCTGCGGCTCGGGAAGTTCGATGTCTTGGTCGGCATCAACCTCTTGCGCGAGGGGCTCGACCTCCCGGAGGTCGCGCTCGTCGCCGTCCTCGACGCCGACAAGGAGGGATTCCTGCGCTCCGGGACGTCGCTCGTGCAGACGATCGGGCGCGCGGCGCGCAACGTCCGTGGCCGGGTGCTCCTCTACGCGGACACGATCACGGACTCGATCCGGCACGCCGTCGATGAGACGAACCGGCGGCGTCGGATTCAGGTCGCGTACAACACGGAGCACGGGATCACCCCGAAGAGCGTCGAGCGCGAGGTGACCGACATTCTGCAGGCGCTTCGGGTGACCCGTCCGGCAGCCGCGGAGGCCGTGCGCGAGCGGCCGACGGTCGCGAAGCGCGACGAGCTGTTGGCCTATGCGCGCGAGCTGGAGGCACAGATGCTCCAGGCGGCGGAGCGACTCGAGTTCGAGCTGGCGGCGACCCTGCGCGATGAGCTGCGAAGCCTGAGGAAGAGCCTATGAACGTCATCCACATCAAGGGGGCGCGCGAGCACAACCTGAAGAACATCGACGTCGAGCTTCCCCGGGATCGGCTGATCGTCATCACGGGAATCTCCGGTTCGGGGAAGAGCTCGCTCGCGTTCGACACGATCTACGCCGAAGGCCAGCGCCGCTACGTCGAGTCGCTGTCGGCGTACGCGCGGCAGTTTCTCGGTCAGATGGAGAAGCCGGACGTCGATGTCATCGAAGGCTTGTCGCCGGCGATCTCCATCGACCAGAAAACACGCAGCCACAACCCTCGCTCGACCGTCGGCACCGTGACGGAGATCTACGACTACCTCCGCCTCCTGTACGCGCGGATCGGCCGTCCGCATTGCCCCCAGTGCGGCGAACCGATTCAGCAGCAGTCGGCCGAGCAGATCATCGACGCCGTGATGGGGCTCCCCGAGGGCTCGAAGGTCCAGTTGCTCGCTCCCGTCGTCCGCGGAAGGAAGGGCGAGTACAAGAAGACGTTCGAGGAGATCCGCCAGGAGGGGTTCACGCGCGTGCGGGTCGACGGCGTGACCCGAACCTTGTACGAGGAGATCGAGCTCGCGAAGAACCAGAAGCACACGATCGACATCGTGGTCGACCGTGTCGAGGTCGAGGCGAAGAAGCGGGGGCGGATCGCGGACTCGATCGAGACGGCACTCAAGCACGGGGGTGGGCTGGTGAACGTCGTTCTCGAGGACGCGACGGAGCAGCTGTACAGCGAGCACTACGCCTGCACGCGGTGCGGTGTGAGCTACGAAGAGCTGAGTCCGCGTATGTTCTCGTTCAACAACCCCTACGGTGCCTGCCCGGAGTGCACCGGCCTCGGCCAGCGCAAGGAGGTCGACCCGGAGCTGATCCTCGACGGACGGCGGGGACTGCTCGACGGGGGACTCCTTCCCTTTGCCGACACCAAGAGCCGCTGGTTCGAGGGGCAGATGCTGGGGCTTGCGACCGCTCTCGGAATCGACCCGTACGAGCCCTTGGGGGGACTCCCGAAGGCGAAACGGGAGGCGATTCTCTACGGGACGGGTGACAAGGCGATCTCGTTCGACTACGAGGCCACTTCAGGGCAGATACGGACGGTGAAGCGCCCATTCCGCGGGATCGTTCCCTCGCTCGAACGCTGGTACCGAGAGACGTCGTCGGAGACGTGGCGAGCGGAGATGGAGCAGTACTTCGCGACCCTTCCTTGCCCGGTCTGCGGAGGCGCCCGGCTGAAGCCGGAAGTGCTCGCGGTCACGATCGAGGGGATGAACATCCATCAGGTGACGACGCTGTCCATCCGCGCGGCGCTGACGTTCTTCGAGGGGCTGTCGCTTCCTCCGCGGGAGGCGAGGATCGCGGAGCAGATTCTGAAGGAGATCCGAGCCCGACTGGGGTTCATGGTGGCGGTCGGACTCGACTACCTCACCCTGGACCGACAAGCGGGGACGCTGGCCGGCGGCGAGGCCCAGCGGATCCGCCTCGCGACGCAGGTGGGAAGTCAACTCACCGGAGTTCTCTACGTCCTCGATGAGCCGTCGATCGGCCTGCACCAGCGCGACAACCGGCGGCTACTCGAGACGCTCAAGGGATTGCGCGATCTCGGAAACACGGTGATCGTCGTGGAGCACGACGAAGAGACGATGCGGGAGAGCGACTTCATCCTCGATCTCGGCCCAGGGGCTGGAGCGCACGGCGGATACGTCGTGGCGTCGGGCACTCCGGACGAGGTGGCCGCGTGCCGCGAGTCGGTGACCGGTCAGTACCTGTCGGGTCGACTCCGGGTCGCGGTTCCCGCGACGCGCCGCCGCGGGAACGGGAAGTCGCTCACGGTGCACGGCGCCTCCGCCCACAACCTGCGCGGCATCGACGTCACCTTTCCGCTCGGCCGGTTCGTCTGCGTGACGGGGGTGTCGGGGTCCGGGAAGAGCACCCTGGTGGAGGATGTGCTGTACTACGGTGTGGCGCACAAGCTTCGCCTGGCGTCGCGCCGACCGGGGGCTCACGACGACATCACGGGGTGCGACGCGATCGACAAGGTGATCGAGATCGACCAGTCGCCGATCGGACGCACCCCGCGCTCCAACCCGGCGACGTACACGAAGCTGTTCGACGACATCCGAGCGTTGTTCGCTCGCACCCCGGACGCCAAGGTGCGCGGGTACAGCGCCGGCCGGTTCAGCTTCAACACCAAGGGCGGCCGCTGTGAGGTGTGCCAGGGACAGGGACAGGAGAAGATCGAGATGCACTTCCTCCCCGACATCTACGTCCCGTGCGATGTGTGCAAGGGGTCGCGCTACAACCGCGAGACCCTCCAGGTGCGGTACAAGGGAAAGTCGATTGCCGACGTCCTGGCGATGTCGGTCGACGAGGCGCGGGAGTTCTTCGAGAACGTCCCGGCGATCGCCGGCCGCCTTCAGACGCTGTATGACGTGGGGCTCTCGTACGTCGAACTCGGGCAGCCGGCGACCGAGCTGTCCGGGGGGGAGGCCCAACGGATCAAACTGGCGAAGGAGCTGTCGCGGCGATCTACGGGGAGAACGCTGTACATCCTCGACGAACCGACGACGGGGCTTCATGCGGCCGACGTTCATCGCCTTCTCGACGTTCTCCATCGCCTGGTCGATGGGGGGAACACGGTGGTCGTCATCGAGCACAACCTTGACGTCGTCAAGACGGCGGACTGGATCATCGATCTGGGGCCGGAGGGAGGAGACGGCGGCGGTGCGGTCGTCGCCGTCGGGACGCCTGAGGACGTGGCTCGCGTTGCCGAGTCGTACACCGGCCGTTTCCTCGCGGCGGCTCTTGAGACGCGCCTCGGGGAGCGAAAGGAGGACGTGTGATGCGAACCGTCGCGTGTTGGACCCTGCTGTGGATGCTCGCCGTGCCGCTGGCGGTCGCGGCGAACACCTACTCCGCGTACCACGACTCCACGGCACAGACGAGCACGGCGCTGGTCGTCTCCAATGCAGGAGGTGAGGCCGGCACCGCCACGTGCTCGGTCTACGATGCGGACGGCTCGCTGATCGTCGCGACGTCGGTGGCCCTCGCGGCGCATGCCTCGCAGGTGGTGTTCGTCGATGACCTCCTGTTGGAGCGCGGCGCGACGACCTGGGGGCTGTTGAGGCTGGAGTCGCCGATGGACCTGGCGATCGCGGTGTGGATCTCGGCGTCCGGGGTTTGGGTCGTGGCCGAGAACCTCGAGCCGACGGGCGCGGACCGGCCGATCGTGCAGATCGCGAACTACGCCAGCACGCCGAATCGGACGACCGGAATCGGGCTCGTGAATCCATTCGATCGAGGGATCACGGGGACGCTGGTGTTGTACGACGCGCAGGGCGCGATCGCCGGATCGACGGAGTTCGAGCTCGAGCCCCGCGTCGCGCGGTACGTACGCTCGGCAAGCGATGTGGGACAGGAAGAGGCGTTCTGGGGATTGCTCGTCGTCGATGCGAGCGCTCCCGTACTCCTGGTGCTGGAGTACTACGACGGAGGGGGGGCGCTGATCGACGTGGACGTGCTCTCGGCAGGGGCCGGCTGAGAAGGGGCGAGGCCCGCTCCGGTCGGGAGGAGCGGGCCTCGGTTCGACTCTGCAGGAACCCTACGGACAGACGTAGGTGGAACACCCGGAAGCGATGTCGCAGTACCCTGATGTGTGTGCGGTTCCGCCTCCCTCATCGACCACGGTGAGCGAGACGAGGTACGTGTACGCGGCAGCGTAGGTGTGGGTTACGATGCCGCCGCTCGCGGTGGTCCCGTCGCCGAACTCCCACCGGTAGGACACGATCTGGCCGGCTCCCCCGAGCGAGTACGTGCCGTCGAGCGTCACCGGGACGCCCACCTTCCCGCTTGAGCAGCCCGACGGCAGACCGGAGATCACGGCGACCGGCTTCACATTGGAGCTGCCGCATGTGTCGTCGCTGCAGTTGCTTGATCCCGTTTTGACATCGATCACCAACGTCGTACCGGACGATGCTCCTTCGTTGTCGGTCACCGTCAGCCGTGCCGTGTAGCCGCCGCCCGCGGCGTAGGTGTGGGACGCCGTGACTCCCTCGCCGGACCCGCCATCGCCGAAGTCCCACGTGTAGCTTGCGATGTGCCCTGTGACGTCGTAGGAATCGGACGCGTCGAACGTGACCACGTCCCCGGGGTACGGGGTTGCGTTGCTCACCTTCGCTTGGGCGACGGGGGGAGCGTTCCGGACGACGATCGCGATCTGCTGGGAGTCCGTCGCTCCCTCGTTGTCGATGACGGACAGCTTCACCAGATACGTTCCGGGATATCGGTACGTGTGCGTGCACGTCGACCCCGATTTCGACCCGCTGGCGGACGCGGGATCGCCGAGGTCCCATCGATACTCGACGATCGATCCGTCCTCGTCGCGGGAGAAGTGGGCGTCCAGCGTGACGGAAAGAGGTGCGACGCCTTCGGTCGGCGCGGCGTCGATCACCGATCGCGGCACCGAGTTCACGACGTCGTCGAGAATCGTGTTCAGGATGCAGCCGGACAGGAAGAGCGGGGAGAGGCACAGGACGACCAAGCCGAGGCGTCGGATCATGAGCACGACCCCCCGCTGCTGCCCGAGCCCGAACCGCACGGGTTGTTCCCGATGACCTCGATGAGCTGGGTGTAGCTCGACGCGTCGCCGTCGTCATCCGTGACCGTCAGGACGACGTTGTAGGATCCGGGATACGTATACCGGTACTCGACGACCGCGCCCGAGGCCTTGTCGCCGTTGCCGAAGTCCCAAGCGTACGCAGTGATTCCACTGTCGTCCGTCGACGCCGAAGCGTCGAACGTCACCCACTCGCTCGCGCCGATGATGTACGCACCGTCCATCGTGCTCTTGGGCGAGTAGGAGAACGTGGCGGTCGGAACGGGGTTCTCGGCATCCACGGTGACTGCGGTACAGTCGGACGCCCCGCTCTCATCAATGACGGTGAGCGTGACCTCATAGATGCCGTCCGCTGTATACGTATGATCGACGAGCGGCCCCGTGGCCCCGCCCCCATCCCCGAACGTCCAGACGTACGACACAATATCGCAGCCTGCCTTTCGAGACAGCGTGCCGTCGAAGCTCGCGGTGAACGGGATGACGTGCCCGGCGGGAGAGGCGGTGAACAGCGCCTGCGGCTGGGTCACGCCGAACTCGATGCAGCCGCCGACGGACCCGACCAGAAGGGCTGCGCCGAGCAACAGACAGAGTCGTGCCCCTTTCATAGTTCCTGCTCCTTTTCCCCGTCGAGGGAGAGGTCGATGTCGAGAGAAATCGCCAACCGAACGCTGATAGCGGACACGTTCGCCTCGTCCAGGATCTCGTCGCCGTCGAGGTCGAGGGCGGCGCCCGCCTCGTTCGTCAGCGTGCCGATCATCGCCGTGCGGTACCCGACCGCCGCCCCGAGGCGGAATCCACTCATGACCGGCACATCAAGCGCCAACTGGGCCGCGAATCCGACGGTGCCGCCGGCGTGACGATCGCTGCCCTCCGGCGGGATGCCCGAGAGGGCCTTGGGGTACTCGCTCGGGACCTGGAAGATCACGGCATGATCGAGCGTCCCTCGGTAGTAACCGAGGCCGACGTCGGCGGAGAGGCGGACCCCGATGTCGAGGATGGCCACACGGGCGGCCGCCAGGATGCCGATCGTTTGGTACTCCAGGGAGATGTTCACAACCGAGGTTTCGCCGCCGACGTAGGCTCCCGAGGTCGCCGTTGTTGCCGTCTCGTACTCGAAGCGAGCGCCGAGGGCGAGCCAATCGAGGATCCAGTACCACTCCGCCGCCTGGAAGGTGAGGCCGGTCGACAACTTCGCCAGGTTTCGGACGCTGCCCGACACCTCGGGATCGACGAGGGAGTACTCGTTCAGTTCGTCGAGGACGCCGTTCCAGGAGTCGATGATTCCGTTGAACGAGGTGAGGGAGACGGCGCCCAAGCCCCCGCCGAAGGATAGCTCCAGCGGTCCAGCGAGTGTGACCCCCCCGCTGAGTACGAGGATTCCCAGAATCGACGCTAGCCCCTTCATCGTTCCCCCTTCGGTCGTTCGATGCATGGGTCGAGCGGTTCCTGCAAGGCAGAACCGCTCTCACCACCCGGTACGGCCAGGGTAGGGCGGAGGCGGAGGCGGGCACAGGGCACGGACTCCGATGCGGAACGACGTCGTTCCGGGAAGGGGCGGACCTACGTCCCGCGGGCGGCGGACCGCAGGGCTTCGAGGGCCACGTCGATGTCGGACGCGGCGACGTCGAGATGGGTGACGAGCCGCAGCTGCAGGCCGTCTTTGCCGATCGCCGACGCGAGAACACCTCGTTCGCGGAGTTGGCGAGAGAGCGCGGCGGCATCCAATCCGTGCTTCTCAGCCAGCGAAGGCGCGATGGCCAGGTAGACAAGGTTGGTCCAGGCCGTCGCCGCCGGGTGGGACTGGGGGGTGGAGAAGCCCGGGATCTCCGCGATGCCCTGCGCCAGTCGGCGGGCGTTCGCGTGATCCTGATCGAGTCGGTCGACGTGGTGGTCGAGGGCGTACAGCCCCGCGGCGGCGAGGATCCCGGCTTGCCGCATTCCGCCGCCGACCGTCTTCCGCCATCGCCGCGCCTCGCGGATGAAGTCGCGGGATCCGCACAGGACGGAGCCGACGGGCGCGCCGAGGCCCTTGGAGAGGCAGACGGCTACGGAGTCGGCGCCGCGCGCGAGCTCCGCGGGGGCGACGCGCTGGGCGCGTGCGGCGTTGAACAGCCGCGCTCCGTCGATGTGCACGGCGACTCCCCGGCTTCGCGCCAAGCGCGCGGCCGCGTCGACGTACTCCACGGAGAGGGCGCTGCCGCCGCAGCGATTGTGCGTGTTCTCGAGACAGAGGAGCTTGGTCCGGGGAACGTGCACGTCTTCGCGGTCCCGAATCGCGGCGTCCACGGCGCCCAGATCGAGCGTTCCGTCCTCGCGATTGGGAAGAAGGCAGGTGTGGATTCCGCCGAGAGCCGCACTTCCTCCGACCTCGTAGAGGAACGTGTGCGCAAGGTGCCCCACGATGACCTCGTCTCCGCGCCCGGCATGCGTCAAGAGCGCGACGAGGTTCGCCATCGTGCCGCTGGCGACGAACAGCCCGACCTCCTTACCGACGATGTCGGCCATGCGCTCTTCGAGCTGTCGTACGGTCGGATCCTCCCCGTACACGTCGTCGCCGACGACGGCGCGGGCCATGGCTTGGCGCATTCCCTCGGTTGGCTGCGTTACGGTGTCGCTCCGCAAGTCGATCCGCTTCATCGTCCATCCTCCACGTCGCGTTCGGCGGTCGGGGGCCATCCGGCGGCGCCGACCAGCGGAACGAAGCGGCACACGCACAGGGTCTCTTCCCGCTCGTGCGGGGGATCATACTCGATCCGAAGCAGGCGTTGATCGTCTCGGGTCCCGATCGGCGCCACGAAGACGCCGGGCCGGCGCAGCTGGATGAGGAGTCCGCGCGGAACCCGGGGCAGGCTGCCGGTTGCGAGGATGGCGTCGAACGGCGCCTGCGTCGGAAGCCCGACCGTTCCGTCTCCGTGGAGCGGGTGGACGCGCTCGTAGGCGAGGGCCGCGAGGAGGCTCGCCGCGGCCGCGAAGAGGGTCGGCGAACGCTCGACGGTCCAGACCTCGGCGCCGAGTTCCGCAAGAACGGCGGCCTGGTAGCCCGAGCCGGTTCCGAGCTCGAGCACCTTCTCTCCCCCGCGAAGCGCGAGGGCCTGGGTCATCAGCGCGACGATGTACGGCTGGGAGATGGTCTGGCCGTCCATCGTAGGGAGAGGGGAGTCCGCGTACGCCGCGTGGACGAGATCCGGAGACACGAACCGGTGGCGGGGAACCCGGCGCATGGCGTCGAGAACCCGCGCGTCGCGGATCCCGCGCCGGCGGAGGTCTCGTTCGACCATCCGGGAGCGCTCAGTCTGGAAGGCCGCCTCGGAACTCGCGGCTTCGTTCATCGACGCGATCGCTCATCCCTCTACGGGTTCCTCGAAGTAGTCGCGGATGATGGCGCGGGCTCGCTCGAGATCCCGAGGTCGAACCATGATCCGCACCTCTCCGAGACCATTCACGGTCACCGGGTACAGGGACGGCGGCGACTGCCGGACGAGGTTCGCCGGGATCTCGAAGTCGAGGAGAAGACCGACGATGAGTTGCGCCTTCGGCTCGCTCCACACCTTGTGGCAGAGCACGAGATCGAGTTCCACCTCGTCGGCGCGGCCGTCGAGAAGGTAGTGGGTGATGGTGATGCACTGGCTGGTGTGCAGCGTTCGGGGTCCGAGGGAGAGCCGTGGCAGCTCCTCCAAGGTGGTCCGTTCCTCCTCCGTGAACTCCACGTGATCGGAGAGGACGAACGCCGGATCGGCTGGAAGCGCGGCGGCGTCGAACGACTCCCCGTCCTCGTGCAGGACGACCGGCCAGGCTCCCCGCGCCACGAGCTCGTCAAGCGTCGACTCGAGGGAACTCCTCGATACGAAGATGCCTGGGGACGCCTGGACTTCCTCGGACGCGGCCTGCTTGAGCGCCTGCTGAAGCAGCGCCGCCGTCGAACGCTCGTCGGGGTTCAGGTGCCGAACCCGGTCGCCGGCAATGCGGATTTCTACGGAGTTTTGGATCAGGAGCACCACCTCGGTGTCGCGGCGAATCCCGTGCGACACGAACAGCGAGGCGCCGACCGCCCGACACAGCACGTCCAGCCGTCCCGCGCTTCCGGGGAGATCGTTCAAGGTGAACTCCCCGGAGACGGGGACCTTGTGTCCGAGGATGAGGAACCGTCTCATGTCGGGAGTCTACCCCGCCCTTCGCAGACGCGCCAAGCGACTGCGAAGGCGGGTCTCCGATGAGGACGTTGGCTGGCTGGCCGGGTGATGGGTTTCCCCTCGCGGACGGCCGGACAGCGTAGGTCGGCGGCGGACGCGCCGGATACGGTCAGCGTGGTGATACGCGTGATGAGGCGATCAGCCCGCAGGGGCGCGCATCGTAACGACGCAAGAACTGAGGGGGAGTGGACGGTGAAAAGCCGAGTCTTTTTCCTGTGGGCGGTCCTGATCCTCGGCGGTGCCCTGGCGGGCTACGGAGGCGAGTGGTTCACGGGCAGTTGGCAGGCCGAGATCGGCCTCTCCCCGCAAGGTCCGCAGGCGTTCAGCTCGTTCGAGTCGACGTTGGATGTGGGATTCCGCATCGAGTTCGCGGAGTTCTCGAGCATCTCGGACTTCATCTTCGACGGGTGGCTGTGGCAGGAGTTCGACATCATGGCGGGGCTCGGTCCGGTGTGCTTCGAAGGCCTGATCCTGTTCGATCCCCAGACGTCCTCATTCCTCTACGCGCAGGCGATCGTGTCGCTCCTGTTCGAGCCGCTGGTGTTCCGCATGTACGGCGCGTTTACCGGCGCGACGCTGGAGGATCCCATCAACTACGGAGGGGTCTTCGAGGTCTATGGCGAGCTCCTGAACGGTCTCGTGACGTTCCAGAGCCTGACGTACCTCGGCGCCGACCTGAGCGAGATCACCTTCACCGCCGCGGCCACTCAGACCGACTCGACGCTCCTGACGAAGACCTTCCTCACGGATCCGACGGCCGCGCCCGCGTCGTGTGCGTTCTCCGGCCAGCAGATCACCCTGACCGCGAGCGCCTATGGGTGCGCTCATCTGGAGAGCGTCACGTCGTTCAGCGGCACCGGGTTCGAGAGCGAGGAGATCGAGTTGGCGGTCGGTCCGCTGTTCGGAATTCCGCTCATCATGACGCTCAACCTTCTCTATGAGACGCAGTCCGCAAGCTACTCGTTCACGCCTTCGCTTGAAACGGACTACGGCTGCCTCTTCCTGTACACAACGCTGACCGGAAGCGGGAGCGTGATCGAGGGGATCGACATCTTCGGAATCAAGTTCCAGGCCGCGATCGGCGGAGCGACGCTCACCAGCATTTCGAACCTGGACACGACGCAGTACGTGATCACCCGACCGAAGTACGGGTGGATCGTGGAGTCCCTCGACGACGCACTCGAGGACGGGGACCTCTTCTACCCGCAGGAGTACTGGGAGGTGCTCGCCCTGGAGGTGGAAGTTCCGCCTTTCGGGTCCGGATTCTCGTTCGCGGTGGAAACCTGCTTCAGCACGACGGACGGGCTTCTGTTCGAGTGGGCGGAGAGCACGATGCGAGTCACGCTGGCGCTCGGACCGTTCGTTTCCATGTCGACCGGCATCGCCGTGGACACGGACGGGTTCCGCAAGTGGACTCTGTCGTTCCGCGTCGCCTGGTGATCGGTCGGAACGCCGTTCGAGGCGTGGGAAGAGTCACGGGAAGAGGGCGCGCCCTCTTCCCGTGATTCTCTTGGAGGCGAGCGGATTCGAACCGCCAACCTCTGCGATGCGAACGCAGCGCTCTCCCGATTAGAGCTACGCCCCCAGAGTGCCTCTCTTCGATCAATAGCGGCGCAGGGACTCGAACCCCGAACCTCTCGGATATGAGCCGAGCGCTCTAAACCGGTTGAGCTACGCCGCCCTGCTCGCTGGTTGCGGGGGCCGGATTCGAACCGACAACCTCCGGGTTATGAGCCCGACGAGCTTCCTGATTGCTCCACCCCGCGATATCTTCTGCCGGGAGCGGGAGTCGAACCCGCACGAGGAATCCCTCAAGGGATTTTAAGTCCCTTGCGTCTGCCTGTTTCGCCATCCCGGCGTCCGCATTGACTCCCCGGCTGCCTCTTGAGCGGGAAACGGGATTCGAACCCGCGACCCCTGCCTTGGCAAGGCAGTGCTCTACCACTGAGCTATTCCCGCGCGAAGCCCGGTGATTATAGCTTCGCGCATCGACACCATCAACTGCGAAGGGCGGGACTCGAACCCGCACGCCCGAAGGCACTAGCTCCTAAGGCTAGCGCGTCTGCCAGTTCCGCCACCCTCGCGCGAGACAGCGTAGCTCGATCGCGCGAAGACGACAAGGGGAAGCGCGCGTCGCTCCCTTCCGCCCGCTCGATCGATC
>JAQTVA010000028.1 GCA_028707055.1 Candidatus Bipolaricaulis sp.
GTGTTCGCAGACTACCTTGTCAAGAGGAGAGTGCCGGGTAGACTGGTCGCGGTGCACGATGTCGGACGCAAGCAAGAAGGCGAGGGGGCTGAAGCTCGTGGGCGGTGCGACCTGCCTCGACTTCGCCAATACGTCCGGCTGGCGACCCGATCCCGGCGACGAGGAGTACCTGCGCGACTACGAGGACCTGCTCGCTTGGTCCGAGCACGCGGGCGCCCTCGCGGATCGGGAAGCGCGCGCGCTGCGGCGCGCGGCGAAGGCTAGTCCGGAGAGGGCGAAGTTGGCCCACCGGCATGCGATCGCGCTCCGCGAAGCCGTGTACCGGGTCTTCTCGACCGCCGCGGCCGGACGGAGCGCGGACGCCGCGGACATCGATCTCCTCAACAGAATGGTCGACGAAGCGGGCCGGCACCTGCGGCTCGCGCCGACAGGAGTGGGCTTTGCGTGGGAGTGGCACGGCACGGAGGGCGCGCTCGATCTCCCTCTGTGGAGACTCGCGCGCTCCGCGGCGGACCTTCTCATCACGCCCGAGCTGGCCCGCGTGCGCGAATGCTCGGGGCTCCACTGCGACTGGCTGTTCCTCGACGCGAGCAAGAACCGGAGCCGGCGCTGGTGCGATATGGCGAACTGCGGCAACCGCGCCAAGGCGCGCCGCAACTACGCCCGTCGCCGGGCCTCCGGCGCCGCGGAGCCAGGGACATGACCGAACGCCTCCGCGTACGCCTGCCCAGCGTCTTCGAGATCCTGAAACCTGCGGTCGGCCCGAGTTCGTCGCACACGCTCGGCCCGATGTTGGCTGCGCGGGACTTCGCGAAGGCCGCGGCGGCGGCTGTGGGCTGCAGGAGAGGCGGCGAACGCATCCGCGTCACGCTCTACGGAAGCCTTGCCTTCACCGGTCGAGGTCACCTGACCGACCTCGCCGTCGCCGCGGGACTCGCGGGGTACGGGCCACGGGAACTTGCGAGCAGGAGTCTCGGGGCGGTCGCGCAGGCGGTGAGGGACGCAGGACACATCCAGGTTGACGGCCGCGAGATGCTGTTCGACCTCGATCGGGACGTCGTCTTCGACGTCGACGCAGAGAACCTCCCTCACCCGAACACGATGCGTCTCTCGCTTCTCGATCCGGGGGGCGCGGCGGTGATCGAAGAGACGTACTACTCGGTCGGCGGGGGGCGCGTCCTTGGGGGCGGGCTGGGCGAACTCCGCGAGCGTCAGAACTCAAGCGGCGCAATCTCGATGTCGCAGGTCCTCACCGAGTGCGAGAGGTCCGGGATCGACCTCGTCGAGTACGCCTATCGCATAGAGGAGACGCAGCACGGCCACACGCGCGCGGAGGTCGACGCGCACCTCGACGAGATCTGGGGTCTGATGCAGCAGGCGATGGAGCGGGGGCTTACCGCGGAGGGGACTCTGCCCGGTTTCATGCACCTCGAGCGCCGGGCCCACGGCCTCTACGCACGCTTCCTCGAAGCGCTTCCGCACTTCGACATCCTGTCGGCCGAGGCGTCGCTCGCGTCGATCTACGCGATCGCGGTTGCCGAGGAGAACGCGGCCGGCGGTGCGGTCGTGACGGCGCCGACGTGCGGGTCGTGCGGCGTTCTTCCGGCGTGCCTGCGCGTCGTGCAGGAGAAGCTGGGCTCGTCGGACGCCGCGATCCGTCGCGCGCTGCTCGTCGCGGAGCTGATCGGGGCCATGATTGCGACGAATGCGTCGATCTCCGGCGCGGAGGTTGGCTGCCAAGGCGAGATCGGTGCGGCAAGCGCGATGTCCGCAGGCGCAGTGTGCCTGCTCCTCGGCGGCAGCGCCCGCGACCAGGTCGACCGCGCGGCGGAGAGCGCCCTCGAGCACTACCTCGGCCTGACGTGCGACCCGGTCGGCGGCCTCGTCCAGATCCCGTGCATCGAGCGGAACGCGGCGGGCGCAGTGTCGGCGCTCCACGCGGCGAGCCTGGCGATGATCTCGGGCGGGGTCGACCGCGTGTCGTTCGACGACGTCGTCGAGGCGATGCACAAGACGGGCCTCGACCTCGACGCACGCTACAAGGAAACCGCCCGCGGCGGGCTCGCTGTGGATCCCGATCTGTGCGATCCGGGAGCGGCGCGACACCGCTAGATCGTGAACGGCTTGCGGTAGTGCAAGTGGGACATGACCGGCCGGTATCCGACGTCGGCGTAGAGGCGGTGCTCTCCCGACGGGTTCGTCGTATCCACGCCGAGCAGCGTCTCCTCCATCCCCATCGTGCGGAACATCACGATGCTCTCCGTGAGCAGCGCGCGGGCGAGGCCGCGCCGGCGCCACGGACGGCGAACGAAGACGTCCTGCGTGTACCCGCGACGCTTTCCGGACCACGCGTTGCGCTGAACGTCGACGTGGTTGAGGACCGCGCCGGCCACCTCGGCGCCGTCCCAGGCGATCTTCCAGAGATGGGGTTGGAAGCGGCGCTCGTTCAGCCACCGCTCGTAGTCACCGGCCGTCGGCGGGATGAATCCCCAGTGGTCCGCGTGCGACTCGGCCCGCGCCGCCCACACCGCCGGGTAGTGCGCCGGGTCGACGGGAACGATGCGCAGCCCGCCCGGCAGGGGAACGGGTGAAGGTGGTGGATCGATCGGTCGGATCACCTCGGCGAAGCGCCGCGCCATCTCGTATCCCGAGCTCTCCAGAAGGGCAACGCCCCCCGGAGAGGTATCCACCGCATAGGCGTTGTACGCCTTCTCGATCTCCGGATCGTGGGTTCGCGCGATCTCGGCGAGCCGCGCCTGGTTCCACGCGAGCAGGACTCGTCCGAGCCCGTGCCGGCGGAACTCCGCGTCGATGAACCCGAGGGACGTGTAGAGCCGAAGGCCGGTGATCTCGTCACGCCAGAAGACAAGCCCGTAGGCGATCGGGCGACCGTCGACCTCGGCGAAGATCATGTCCTGGTACGGGTCGCAATTCGCAAGGTGGGCGAACACGCGCGCCACGTCCTCGACCGTCTCGTTGTACTCGAGCTTGTCAACTCGTGCCGTGGCATTCATGATCCCGACCATCGCTGGGAAGTCGCGAGCGCCGCGGAACGAACGAAACGCGAGGTTCGACAGCGAGACGCTTCTCCCATCGGGAAACGGGATCATGGCAGGATTCTCGCCCGGATCGGCAGTCGCCGCCAGCGTTCGCGGGGACTCGGCTGCCGATCCGCGTCGGCAGTCGTCGCCAGGGTGCGCGCGGACTCGGCTGCCGATCCGTGGCACATCGCCCGGTTGCGTTGCCGCTCGGACGGCCCGATCATCCCCGGACTATGGTTACCATCCGGCCGTATCGCGAGGAGACGGATGCACGCGCGGTGGGTCGGCTGATCGCCGACACGTTCGGCCGCTACAACTTGGACCACCTTGAACGTCGCGAACGCGACTTCTTCCTCGGCCCGTTTCGACATGCCGAGTCCGACGACCCGGCCCACCGGGCCGAGATCGCCAAGATGATCCGGTCGGAGATCGTCCTCGTGGCGGACGACGGCGGCGAGGTCGTCGGCGTGCTCCGCGGCCGGGCGGAGCGGCT
The DNA here is from genome assembly GCA_028707055.1 of Candidatus Bipolaricaulis sp. Taxonomy (GTDB): domain Bacteria; phylum Bipolaricaulota; class Bipolaricaulia; order UBA7950; family UBA9294; genus JAPLGD01. The sequence goes on from JAQTVA010000028.1 coordinate 3,535, forward strand.
CGGCAGCCTGTTCGTCCGCGGCGACCGTCACCGCGGCGGGATCGGTCGCGCACTGGTCGAGCGGTTCGAGGAGCTGGCGTGGGGCCAGGGCGGGAGGCGGATCTACGTCTCGGCGACGCCGTTCGCCGTCTCGTTCTACCTTGCCGTTGGCTATCGCAAGTCGACCGGGGCGCGGCGGATGAGGGTGTTCGACGGCGCGGGATACGAGTATCAGCCGATGAAGAAGGTTCTTTCGGCCCCACTCCCGCGCCGTGGAGTCCCCACGGCAGCGGCGTCGACTTGCGCGTCCTCGGGCGGGGCCCGAAGATAGATCCGGCAGCCGGGTTGTTGATCACTAGGAGTCTCTAGGGGGTCGCGTGTCGAGGACGGAGCCGCTGCAGGGCCAGCCGCGAGCGTTTGGAATCGTCGTCGCCCTCGGCCTGTGCACGAACATCGTTCTCGCCCTCATCAAGACGACGATCGGCATCCTCGGCCACAGCCAAGCGCTGCTCGCGGACGGAATCAACTCGACGTCGGACGTCGTCTACTACAGCGTGGTCGCCCTGTTCATGCGGATGGCGCGGAAGCCGCCCGACGAGGAACACCCGTACGGCCACCGACAACTCGAGAGCATCGCGGCCCTCGTGGTCGGGGCGTTCGTCATTACCACAGCGATCGCCATCTTCTGGGACTCGGTGAACAGCACGTTCGACCTCCTCTCCGGCATCGAGGTTGCGCCGGTCGTAGCCTGGGCGTCGCTCTTCGTGGCCGTTGGGACGGTCCTCGTGAAGATCGTGCTGACCGTGTACACGTATCGAGTGGCGAGGCGGACGGGGAACGTGGCGATGTCTGCGCTGGCCGCCGACCACCGCAACGACGTCCTCTCCGCGGGCGCGGCGAGCGTAGGCATCCTCCTCGGCCGTCTCGGCTACGCGTGGGTGGACCCGTTCGCCGGCGCCGTCGTGGCGCTGTTCGTTCTGCGTACGGGGATCGGCATCGTGCGCGACACCACGGCGGACCTCATGGACACGACCCTGACGCGCTCGCTCAAGAAGGAGATCGAGAAGATCGCCGGATCGGTAGACGGGGTCCGTGGGATCGACGAGATCCGCGCCCACCGGTTCGGGCCGTACCTGGTCCTGAACCTGACGATCGCCGTCGATGGGACGCAGTCGGTCGATGCCGGCGACGACGTCGCGACCGCCGTCGAGGTGACCCTCACGGAACGGATGAGCCTCGTCCGCGAGGTCCACGTGCACTACCACCCCGAGCACCACCGTCACCGTCAGCCGTAGAGTGCAAGGCCGCTCTCTCCTGTATGCTTGGAGCCGCGCCGTATGATGGAGAAGCCCGACTTCGGGGCTCCGAAGGTCGGCCGAGGCACTCGCAACGCGGCGGAAAGGAGGGCGGTGGGCGGGACTCTCCACGATCCGAAGGCCGGGGCCACAGCAACACCGACGGCGCTCACTCGCTCGTGCCGGCGGACGGATCGAGAGTCCGTACGCGGGCTGGCCGTCCGCCTCGCCGATCCGCGCGCTATCCCTGCGTGCCTACGCGATCATCCGGAGTGGGTCGCGGACGGGATGACGCGGTACTACACCGATGCCGAGCCGGAGTCGTGTTTTGTTGCCGCGGGGGACTCGGGCGTCGTCGGTTACGTGTTCGGCGCCGTCTCCACCGCGCGGCGGGACCGTTGGGTGGCTGCTCGTGTCCTTCCGGGTCTCGTCTTGCGCGGACTCGCGACAGGAGCGGGGTTTCGTTGCCCGCTCGGTCAGATGCTCCGCGCAGGGTTGCGCGGCTGGCGGCGGGCGAGCGCTGCGAAGCGCGGCCTTCGGCGTAGCCACCCGGCACACCTACACGTCGGGGTGTGCGAGGGCGCGAGAGGCCGAGGCGTCGGTCGGCTGCTCGTGTCGCGCTTCGTCGAGCACGCTGCGAACGCGGGGGCTCCCGGGATCCACGCATCGGTGATCGCGTCCAACGGGCCAGCGCGGAGGTTCTTCGAGCAGCAGGGTTTCCACGAACTCCGGCGCTACGCCGCCGCCTTCCCGGGTTCGCCGGACCCGGTGCCGATGATCCTGTTCGGAAGAAGACTGACGTCGAAACAGGACGAGCGTGCGGGTCGGACGGGGGCGCTGGGTTGACGACGCGTTGCAGGGCGGGACGAAGGGGAAAGTCCCGCCGGGGCGGCCGCGGCCGCCGGCTCCTCCTCATTGGAGGCGCGATCCTTGCCCTGATCGTCGCGGCCTACGTCTACCTGCAATCGCCGTTCCTGTGGTCCGTCCACCTCGAGCCGGGGAGGATCCCGGATCCAGGGGAGGAGACCCATCGGCTTCTCGTGATCGCCCCGCACCCGGACGACGACATCCTCAGCGCTGGCGGGACGATGGCCCTTGCCATCGAGGACGGCGCCTCCGTGCTTGTCGTCTTTCTGACGGACGGTGACGCGAACCAGGGGGGCAAGCGGCTGATCACGATGAGCCCCTTCCACTCCGCGCGGGGTTACCGGGCGCTCGGATCCCGCCGTCAGAAGGAGGCCGTCTTGGCACTCGGACGGCTGGGCGTGGGGCCGGAGAGCGCCTTCTTCCTCAACTACCCCGACCGGGGGCTGATCCACCTCGTGGTGGAGAACGCCCTGTGCGATGCTCCCTATTCGAGTCGGTTCACGAAGCGCGACGCGAAGTACTCGCCGATCGCCTTCAACCCGGGGCTGTCGTACTGCGGCGAGAACCTCCTCGCCGACCTCGAAGAGATCGTCTGCCGATTCCGCCCGACGACAGTCTACGTGCCGCACCCGGTCGACACACACCCTGACCACGCCGCCGGCTACTACTTCAGCGTCCTCGCGATTCAGAATGTTCTTGCTCGCGACCCCGACGCCGCCCCGGAGACCGTGCGCTGCTACTTGACTCACGCTCCGCAGCGTCCATGGCCGTGGCCGAAAGGGATCGGCCTGGGCTACGCTTTCGAGCTGTTGCCCGTCTACATCGAAGAAGATCCGTGGGAGTCGATCGCGCTTCCAGAGGCCGTCGCCCGCGCCAAGCGCGCGGCGATCCGGAGCCACATCTCGCAGTGGTGGACGTCACGGGAGATGCTCGCGGCGTTCGTGCGGCAGAATGAGATCTACATGGTCGTGACGGTCGGAGGGCTGGATGGGGTCCCGCGCTGGCCGGTCGTGTACGGGGACGGGCCGCTGATGAGCGGGCGATAGGATGGGGAAGACGCCCGGCGACGACTCCGACGGATCCTCGCGTCCTGAGCCCTGTGAACGTCGCTGTTCGCGGGTGTCTCGTCCCCGGCACATCGGGCCCGTTCTTCCCCCCTGGCCTTCGCGGGGACCAAGCGCCGCAGCGCGGAGGGCGGGCTGAATCATAGCGTCCGAGCTGCGCGTCTTGTCTATTCCATCGCCTTTGCAGTACATTCCGATACGGGAGGGACGCCCATAGATGATGGAGAAGCGTGAAGAAAGGGGAGGAACGATGCGCAGTCGAATCGTGTGGGGTCTCGTTTGGGCATTGGCTCTCGGAGCGCTCCTCGGAGGGTGCTCGTGGTTCACGGAGCCGACCGCGGTGACGCCGAAGTCCGCGTTGCCGGGCGACGAGTACATTCTCTCGTTCACGCGGCTGCCGAAGAACGTCGAGGCGAAGATCGCCGCGGCGGGCGGCACGGTGCATGCGGTGCTCGGCGCGATCGGCGCAGTCCTCGTCACGGCCGAGTCGGCTGACTTCCTCGTGGCGGTCGAAGGGATCTCGGGGTTCGACGTCGCGATCCCCGACGCGACGGTCCACTGGCTGCCGGATTTGCGAACGATGGCGTTTGACGGCGAGCACATCGGCAGCGATGAGCCTTTCTACAACCGCTACCAGTGGGACATGAGGGCGATCGACGCGCCCGGCGCGTGGGACGCGGGGTTCACCGGCGAGGGCGTGCGGGTGGCTGTGCTCGACACGGGAATCGATGTCGCTCACCCGGATCTCGTCCCGAACCTGAATCTCGAGCTGTCGAAGTCGTACGTTCCGGATGAGCCGTCCGTCGACGACCTTCACGGCCACGGTTCGAACGTGGCGGGGATCATCGCCGCGGCGGACAACGGAGTCGGCGTCATCGGCGTGGCACCGAACGCCGAGATCGTGGCGCTCAAGGTGCTGTCGGCGACGGGAAGCGGAGACTTCGGGTGGATGCTGGAAGCCATCCTGTATGCAGTCGAGAACGACGTGGACATCGTGAACATGAGCCTCGGCGCGTACATCGACAAGGGCGGGTTCTACGACGACGACGGGACTTGGGTCACCGCGATTGAGGTTGCCGCGTTCCTGAACCTGGTGGCGAAGACGGTCACCTACGCCGAGCAACAGGGTGTCCTCATCGTCGCTTCGGCGGGCAACGATGCGCTGAGCGGCCAGGGCGACAGCGGGCTGCTTCATGTCCCGTCCGACGTCGGCGGAACGGTGTGCGTGTCTGCGACGGGCCCGTTCGGCTGGGGAACCGACATGACGGTGTACCTCGACGACTTCGCCGTCTACAGCAATTCCGGGCCGCAGGTGGACTTCGCGGCGCCGGGCGGAAACTACGACCCGACGCTGCCCTACTATTGGTATGACTTCGTCCTCAACTGCACGAACGAGCAGTGGTACGCGTGGTACGCAGGGACGAGTCAAGCCGCGCCGCATGTGGCGGGTGTCGCCGCGTTGATCGTCGAGGCAAACGGTGGCGAGATGAGGCCGTCGCACATCCTGCGGGCGCTCCGTGAGTCGGCGGACGACCTCGGAAAGCCCGGCCAGGACGTGTACTACGGCTACGGGCGAGTCAATGCCGCCCGCGCAGTAGCGCCGTAACCGAGAGCCGCGCCTCCTTGGGTGGGGCCCCGAGCGAAGCTGGTTCGGGGCCCCATCATTTGGGCTGGGCCCGCTGCGCTACGCATCGGCGCGGAGGGCGCCGCTAGCTCCGTTCTTCGGTCTTCCGTGCGAGCCTGAGCCGTGCCCGGTCACGGACGCGGCGCACCTCGTCCTGGGCCGCGCGTTGGAGTCGTCGGGATCCGAGGACCGGCCGGAGCTGTGACTGTCCCACCTTGATGCGCGGGTCGAGCCGCCCGTAGATCAGATCCAGGACGACATGGCCCAGCTGCGTCGCTCCGGTGACCAGCACGAGGAGAGCGAGCAGCATCGTGATGTCGTTCGATCGGATGGCGACGAGGAAGAGCGATCCGATCCCCTGCCACTGGAAGATGGGCTCGACGAGGAAGCTTCCCCACAGCGAGGCGAAGAGACCGGTGACGGCGAGCGTGACGATCGGCGGGGCCGATGTCCGCAGCCCGTGCCGATAGAGAACACGGGATTCGGGGATGCCGCGCGCTCGAGCGGCTGATATGAAATCGTCCTGCAGCACTCCCAGGTTCAGGTTGCGCACGATGTGCGCCGTCCCCCAGACCGTGAGCGCGACGACGGTGAGAAACGGCAACGCAAGGTGCGAGAGAAGCGATAGGATCCAGGGTCCGATCCCGTGGCCGACGGAGGGAGGGTGAAAGAGGAACGGCGTCGACGGGGCGATTGGGACGGCGAAGACGAACAGCAGAACGGCGAACATGGCGGCCGCGGCCGGAGGCACGCTCATCGTCGCGGTGGCCAGGAACGTTGTCGCCCGATCGGGGAACGATCCCGGGTGATTGGCGTTGCGGACTCCGACGAGCACCCCGAGGAGCATCTGGATGACGAAGGCTCCGGTGAACAGAACCACCGTCGGCGCGGCGAACTCCCCGATCACGCTGAGCACGGGCGCGTCCTGGCGGTACAGGATGGCGACTCCGGTGGCCGTCCGGCCGAAGTCGAAGCGCAGGATCCGCATCGCGCGGGCGTGGATCCTCACGACCAAGGGGAGGTCGAACCCGCGTTCGTGCCGCGCCTGCCGGTACATCTCTTGGAGGGCATCCTTGTAGTCCTCCTGGCTGATATCGCCGCTCCCGAGCATCTGCTGCGCAATCTGGCTCGTGTCCCAGTAGAGCGTCTGTCCCACCTGCGTGACGAGCTGAGCGTCGAGGAGGGCACAGAATGCGTAGACGAGAACCCCGTACGTGAAGAGAAACGACAACACGCGGACGGTCACGAAGCGCCAGAAGTTTCTCTCCCGCATGCCGCAGCCTCCTCCACCGAGAACGACGAGAAACAGTGTGTATCATACCCGAAAGGTGTAGATTCTCGTGGACCGGTGTGGTGCCCGGCGTGCTTCAGGAAAGACGCGGCGCGTCGAGCCGGGGCGAGCGGTTCCTCCGTTCTCTAGAGACCGAGGACGAACGGAATGTGGCGTTCTACGAACGACAAGGGCTTCGCATCTCCCTCCCAGAGCGGCTCGATCCCCTCGCCGTGCAGTCCTCGGATCGTCGACCGCGAAGCGGATGCAGCGCATCCGCACGATACGGTGCATCGTGCCGACGTTGGGTATCAGCACGAAGCGTAGGCGTAGACGTCGACGATGTCGCCGCCGGCATCGTACAGGATGGCGATGTCCGTCGTGTTGTTCCACATCGGCTCCGCGGCGTTCCAGTAGAGAATCTCGGCGCTGTTGGCGCCTGCGCCGCTGTGGATCATGACGATCGCGCCGGGGGCGAGCGTGAACCTGTCCGGGAACCGGAAGGTGTCGCCGCGCTCGTTCGACACCGACCAGCCGGTGAGGTCCACCGGTTCCGTGCCGCTGTTCTCGAGGGTGAAGTACTCGTCGTTCAGGCTCGCCGCGTCCTCTCCCGAGGCGTCGTAGTGGAACGGCCAGATGAACTCGACCGTCGGGCTCGGCGGAGCGGGCTCCGGCGGAGAAACGGTCACGGTGTGCATCTCCTGGGCCTGCCGCGCCTCGGAGTCGGTGACGGTCAGGGTGACGGTGTAAATCCGCTCGACGTCGGTCGTGTACCGGTGCGCGGTCGCCATGCCTACGCCGTTCTCGCCGTCGCCGAATGCCCATTCGTAGGCGATGATCGCGGCGCTCTCGGCGTACGACGCGGAGGCGTCGAAGGTGACGTCCAGAGGGGAGCGGCCCTCGGCCGGGCGAACGGTGAACAGGGCCACGAGGGCGAACTCCGGCTCAAGGCATCCTCCGGCGGCGCCGATGAGCGCGAGACCGGCGGCGAGGCACAAAGCGCGGGACAAGAAACGCCGGATCATGTCGATAGTCTAGCGCGCATCGCCATTTCGGTCATGGGCTGCGGGCCGGTTCTCGGGTCGCACATGACCATACCCGAGCGCTGTCCTGTGTCCCCCTCGGTTCTTCCGTCGGAGGATTGACGGCGACCGGCGATCGGTCCTACAATGACGGCCTCTTCGGGGGGGCGCGGTGGACGGACGGCGTGACCCGCCCGACGCCGGCGGGGGATGTGACCCAAGACGCACGAAGACGGGCATTGGCACGAAGATCGATTTCCCTTCCATCATCCTGAGGCGGGGTTCCCCGCCGTTCCTAATGCACGATCGCGGATTTCGGCGGCCCCGGCGCGTCAGCGCCGCGCTCGACGTTCGCGTTCGGAGGTGATCTAGCGCTCCATGTACACGCGGGCCAAGTACCCCGTTGTGATCGTCGATCCGACGTGGGACGAGGATTCGTTTTCCAGCCAACGCATCCGCGCGATCGCGGAAGAGCTGCGGCAGCTTGGATACCCGACGCACGCGACGCACGACGTCGACGACGGGAAGGCCTTGATTGAAGCCAACCCGAACCTCGGGTGTCTTCTCGTCGCCTGGGATCCAACCGACCCCGAGCGGGTTCGGCAGCTCATCCGCTCGGCGCGCAGCCACGGCGAGTACCTGCCGGTGTTTCTGCTCGCCGACCGCACCGAGGTCCGCGACATCGACCTGCTCGTCGTCGAGCAGATCGACGAGTACATCTGGAAGCTCGAAGATCCGGCGGCGTTCGTCGCCGGCCGCGTCACGAGCGCGATCGAGAAGTACGCCAACATCCTCTTGCCGCCGTTCTTCGGGGCCATGGTCCGTTTCGCGGAGGAGTACGAATACTCGTGGCATACGCCCGGACACTGTGGGGGAACGGCATTCCTGAAGTCGGCCGTTGGCCAGGAGTTCGTGCGCTTCTTCGGCGAGCAGCTGTTCCGGTCGGACCTCTCCGTCTCCGTCAGCGACATGGGGTCCCTCCTCAAGCACACCGGTCCGGTCGGCAAGGCGGAGCGGAATGCGGCGACGGTGTTCGGCGCCGACGAAACGTACTTCGTCACCAGCGGCTCGTCGGCGTCGAACCGCATTGTCTTCCAGGCGTCGGTAATCGGCGGCGACAGCGTCGTGGTCGATCGCAACTGCCACAAGTCGGTGGAGCAGGCCATCCTCCTGACGGGATGCCTTCCGACGTATCTCCTCGCGGACTCCAACAACTACGGGATCATCGGTCCGATCCCGCCTCACCGCCTCGGGTGGCCGGAGGTGATCGAGCGGATTCAAGGCAACCCGCACCTCCCCCCGAACCAGAAGCCGAATGAGGCGGAGCTCTTGGTGATCACCAACTCGACGTACGACGGGCTGTGCTACGACGTGCGTCAGATCCTCGCTCAGATCGACGGCGGCGCCCGCCGCATCCACTTCGACGAGGCGTGGTATGCGTACGCTCGATTCAACCCGATGTACGAAGATCGTTACGCCATGGCGATTCGAGTCGACGAGGAGTCGTCGCCGACCATCTTCTCCACGCAGTCGACCCACAAGCTGCTCGCGGCGCTCTCGCAGGCATCCATGATCCACGTCAAGTCGAGCCGTCGGGCCCCGGTGGAGCACGACCGGTTCAACGAGGCGTACATGATGCACAGCTCGACGTCCCCGCAGTACGCGATCATCGCCTCGAACGACATTGCCGCGGCGATGATGTCGGGCGGCACGGGCAAGGTTCTGACGCAGGAGTCGATCGACGAGGCGGTGGCGTTCCGCCAAGTCATGGCACGCCTCGAGCGCGACCGGCGGGAGAAGAGGGATTGGTGGTTCCGCGTCTGGCAGCC
>JAQTVA010000182.1 GCA_028707055.1 Candidatus Bipolaricaulis sp.
CTTCCTTCTCGCGGCGTCGAGCCGAAGGGGAGAGTGGGACCACGGTGCTCTTCGCGGTTCTTGCCGCTCAGGTCTGGGACAGGCCGTTCCTCCCACCCGAGAGCCTGGTCCGGATGAGGGCGACGGCTACTCCCACTCGATCGTGGCCGGTGGCTTGCTGGTGATGTCGTAGACGACGCGGCCGACCTGGGGGATCTCCCGCGTGATCCGTCGAGCGGCCTCATCGAGGACGTCGTACGGGAGTCTGGCCCAATCGGCGGTCATGGCGTCGACGCTGGTCACCGCGCGCAGAGCAACGACATGTCCGTATCGCCGGTCATCGCCCGCCACGCCCACGCTCCGGATCGGGGTGAGCACCGCGAGAGCCTGCCAAGCGTCGTGGTAGGCACCGCGGGCCTCAAGGGTCTCGAGGAAGATCGCGTCGGCGCGCCGCACGATGTCCAGGCGTTCTGCGGTGACGTCGCCGAGAATCCGCACGGCGAGTCCGGGTCCGGGGAATGGATGGCGGAGGCGAATCGCGTCCGGAAGGCCGAGGAGCGTGGCGAGCTGTCGCACCTCATCCTTGAACAGCGTTCGGAATGGCTCGAGGAGTTCGAAGCCGAGCTCTGCGGGGAGCCCCCCGACGTTGTGGTGGCTCTTGATGTTGGCCGCCCCTTCTCCTCCCGCGGACTCGATGACGTCGGGATAGAGGGTTCCCTGGGCGAGGAAGCGGAACGGGCCGCGACGCGCGGCCTCTTGGCGGAAGACGGAGATGAACTCGCGGCCGATGATCTTCCGCTTCTCTTCTGGATCGACGACTCCGGCGAGCGCGGAGAGGAAGCGCTCCGATGCGTCCACGGTCTCGAGTCGGACACCCAGGGGGCGGAGCGCCTCCTCGACCTTCTCGCGCTCGCGGAGGCGCAGCATCCCGTGGTCGACGAACACGGCGAGGTGGTCGACGCCGGCGCGGGCCAGAAGGAGGGCGAGTGTGGACGAGTCCACGCCGCCGGATAGGCCGAGGAGCACGCGGTCCGTGCCGACGCTGGCGTGGACCTTGGCGAGCGCCCGCTCGAGGGTCTGCTCCGGCGTCCAGTCGAACGGCTCGCCGCTCGCGCGGAGGAAGTTGTGGAGCATGGCGAGCCCGTCGGGGGTGTGGATGACCTCGGGGTGGAACTGAACTCCAACGAGCCGCCCGTCCTCTGACGCGACGGCCGCATAGGGATTCGACGGCGTTTCCGCCGTCGAGCTCCATCCTGGAGGAAGCGCAGCAACCCCGGTCGAGTGACTCATCCACACGGGGAGCTCGGGGCGCAGCCCCTCGAAGAGCGCGCCATCCGCCCGAACCAGACGGTCCGCGCCGAACGAGCGCCGCTCGAGATCCAGGACGGTCCCTCCGAAGTGCTGCACAAGGAGCCCCATACCGTAGCAGATCCCGAGGATCGGCAACCCGGCGTTGAAGATCCGGGGATCGGGATGCGGCGACGCCGCTTCGAATACGGATCGCGGCCCGCCCGACAGGATGATCGCGTGGGGGCTCTCCTCGCGGATCCGCTCAAACGAGGTCGTGCCGGAGAGAATGACCGAGTAGGCGTGGGCTTCTCGGACCCGGCGAGCGATGAGTCGGGTATACTGCGACCCGAAGTCGAGAATCACTACGCTCACGCGAGCCTCCGTTCCGCCTAGTGGTAGGTCTCCGTGCTTCCGGCGTACGCGACGCCCCGCGCCTCTTCCGTGCGGTCGGTGGCGGGAGGTGGCGTCGGCGACAGCGCCGCGACGCGGGCGTAGACCTCCGCCGACATCGTCCACTCGGCGGCGGCGAGCGATGGTTCGAGCTGTTCCACATTTCGCGCTCCCAGGATGGGAGCGGTGACCGCGGGATGGGCGGCGACCCAAGCGACGGCCAGCGTCGCCGGGTGAACGCCGAGCTCTTGAGCCAGGGTGACGAACCGGTCGGCGGTCTCGAAGTACGCCTCGTCCCCGTAGCGCGCCTTGTACATGCGGTTCCGGACAAGCCGGCCCTCCTCCGGGGCTCGACCTCTGCCGTAGGCTCCGGAGAGGAGCCCGCCGCCGAGCGGGCTGTACGTGAGAACGCCGAGGCGTTCAGCCTGACAGAGCGGGAGGATCTCGACCTCGGCCTGACGCTTGACCAGGTTGTACATCGGTTGGACGCACGCGAACGGGGTCCAATCATGCTGCCGCGCGACGGCGAGCGCCGTCGCGATCTGCCACGCGGCCCAGTTGCTGACGCCGACGTGCAAGACCTTGCCCTGTCGCACGAGGTCGTCGAGGGCGCGTAGCGTCACCTCGATCTGGGTGGCTGGGTCGAGCGTGTGGACGAACAGGAACTCGACGCGGTCCGTACGCAGGCGCCGCAGGCTGTCCTCGACGGACGAGAGGATGTGTCGGCGGGACAAACCTTGATCGTTCGAGCCGGTCCCCATGGGGAAACCCGCCTTGGTCGTGAGGATGACCTGGTTGCGCTCAGGGGCGATGAGGCGTCCCAGGAACTCCTCAGCCCGGCCGGCGGAGTAGACGTTGGCGCAGTCGAAAACGTTCACTCCCGCCTCTCTCGCGCGGCGGTAGAGCGCCCGGGACGTCTCTTCGTCTGCTGTGTCGCCGAACGCCATCGTCCCCAAGCCGAGGCGAGAGATCCGAATCCCCGTGGATCCCAACAGGCAATGGTCCATTGAGCCTCGGCCTCCTCTCGCTGATTCGCTTGGGTGGATGATAGCCGTATCGCCGGGTCGCCGCGACCGGCGGTGCGGATTGACCGGGCAGGGAGGAGAAGGTAGTGTCTGGCTCGACGGGACGCCGCACGGCGTCACGCTCAGGAAGGTTCAGCATGCGCATCGTCTACGGAGTGCAGAGCACCGGAAAGGGACACCTGTCGAGGTTTCTCGGGTTGAAGCCGCTGTTCGACCGAGACGGGCATGAGCTCCTCGTGATCGTCACGGGATTCTACGACCCCCCGGAGTACTTCCTGTCCGCCGTGGGGTCGTCGCGCGTCGAGCGGTTCCAGGGCGTGTCGACGGTGGAAGATGGGGTCGGCGGCGTGTCGAAGCGGCGCACGCTCAATGCCTTTGCCCGGCACC
>JAQTVA010000183.1:0-2516 GCA_028707055.1 Candidatus Bipolaricaulis sp.
CTGGCGACAACGTCGATCCCGAGCTTCTGGCTCGGGCTCCTGCTGATGCTCCTCTTCTCGCTGCAGTTGCGGTGGCTCCCGGCGTCGGGGCGCGTGGGGTCGCTGTGGAGTTGGGATGGGCTGAAGCACATCATCATGCCCGCGGTGACCCTCGGCGCGATGGCGACGGGCATCCTGATGCGGTTGGTGCGCTCGGCGATGTTGGAGGTCTTGCGAGCCGACTACCTCAACACGGCCCGGGCGAAGGGGCTGCGGGAGAGAACCGTGGTCTATCGGCACGCGCTGCGAAACGCTCTCATTCCGGTGATCACCGTCTTGGGCCTCCAGGTGGGTACGCTCCTCGGCGGCACGGTGGTCATCGAGACGGTCTTCGCGTGGCCAGGGATCGGCCGGTACGTGATCTGGGGGATCATGGGAAAGGACTTTCCCGTCGTCCAGGGCGGGGTGCTCGCGCTGACGCTCGGCTTCGTCATCGTGAACATCCTGGTCGACATCATCTACTGCGCCGTGGATCCACGGGTGAGCTACAGCTAGAGAGGCGATCGCGATCAGAGCGACGGCGGGATCTCGGATGGGCGAGCGGCGCGAACGGGAGAGCCTGTTCCGGAAAGCCCTGCGGCGTACGCTGCGCAGAAGCAAGCTGACCGCCGTGTCCTCGGTGCTCGCCCTGCTCATCCTTTTCGTCGCGATCTTCGCTCCGCAGATTGCGCCGTATGATCCATCGATCGGCAACTACCGGACGATGCTCCAGCCGCCCTCGCACGCGCACCTCTTCGGCACCGACGAACTGGGTCGGGACATCCTGAGTCGCGTCGTGCACGGAACACGGATCACGATCACCATCGGGATCACGGCGCTCCTTGTCGGACTGACGATCGGGGTGACGATCGGCCTGCTCACGGGGTACTTCGGCGGCGTCGTCGATCTCGTGGGGATGAGGTTCATCGACATCCTGCTGTCGTTTCCCGGCATCCTGCTCGCGATCCTGATTTCATCGACGTTCGGCGGGGGGCTGTTGCCGGTCATCATCGCCATCGGGCTGTACTCGGTGCCGACGTTTGCCCGGATCACGCGCGGCTCCGTCTTGGTCACGCGGGAGAAGGGGTTCGTCGAGGCGGCTCGTGCCATCGGCGCGTCGACGCCCAGGATCTTGGTGCGTCACGTGCTGTCCAACATCCAGGGACCGATCGTCGTCTACGCGACGCTGCGCATGGCGAGCGCCGTTCTCACGACGGCGTTCCTCAGCTTCCTCGGCGTCGGGGTGGCTCCGCCGGCCCCTGAGTGGGGACTCATGGTGAACACCGCGCGCGACTTCATGCGCGATGCGCCGCACGTGATCCTGTTCCCGGGGATGGCGATCTTCATCACGGTGCTGGTGTTCAACCTGCTCGGAGACGGGCTACGCGACCTGTTCGACGTCCAGCAGCAGTAGCGGAGTGTCGGGAGAGGATCCGTCCCGGGCGCGGGGGGCGCTCGATCGAGTGCGAAGGGAGTGATCATGGTCGAAGGGATGAAGCGAACGGCGATCGTCGGGGCGACGGTGATCGACGGCACAGGGCGGCCGGCGAGGCCTGACGCGACCGTCGTGATCGAGGGGACGCAGATCGCCGCCGTCGGCGCGCGATCGAACGTGCGCCTTCCGAAGGGAACGGTAGAGATCGATGCGGTGGGGAGATTCCTTCTCCCGGGGATGATCGACTGCCACGTGCACGTGTACGGGTCGGGCTTCGCCCGCGTCGCGCCGAAGGGTGAGGAGCTGGCGTACGCGGGCGTCGTCGCGGCGAACAACCTGCGCGCGGCTCTCCAGGCTGGAACAACCACCGTGCGCGACGTCGCGAGCGGCCACGTCGGTCTTGCGCTTCGCTCCGCGATCGAACGAGGACACTGGATCGGTCCGCGCTGTTTCGTCTGCGGCCGCGGGATCTGCATGACGGGGGGACACGGCTCCGGCGGGGCGCGGCTTGGCCTCGGGGTGCACGAAGTGGACGGCGTGGACGCGATGAGGGCGGCGATCCGTCAGGAGCGGAAGGCGGGCGCGGACCTCATCAAGATCCTGACGTCGCATCGCAGCCCGCGGCCGGAGCTCAGCCAGGAGGAGCTGGACGCCGCCGTGCACGAGGCCCATCGATTCGGGATGAAGATCGCCGTGCACGCCGCGAACTTCGTGACGACGAAGATGGCCGTGGAGGCGGGGTTCGACACGATCGAGCATGGGATCGAGATCGATGACGACACCGCTCGGAGGATGGCGGAGAAGGGAACCATCCTCGTCTCCACGCTGTGGGTTCTCCATGACATCTACGGGGAGACGCAGCGGATCAAAGAGCAGTACGAGGCGATCGGCGAGTATCCCTACCATCCGGACCATGATTGGCTTGAAGAGACACTCAAGGTCTACAAGCACATTCACGCGGCGCTGCCGGAAACGATGCGCCTCGTTCGAAAGCACGGGGTGCGAATCGCGGCGGGTACGGACAACGTACGGGGCTCGGCGCCGTTTGCGATGATGGGGAAAG
>JAQTVA010000183.1:2526-3061 GCA_028707055.1 Candidatus Bipolaricaulis sp.
CCGTGACGCGCGTGGGTGCGGAAGCGATCGGTGCGGAGAAGCGGTTCGGAACCGTCGAGGTTGGGAAGCTGGCCGACTTGATCCTCGTCGATCGCGACCCGATCCAGGACATCACCGCGCTCCAGCACGTGTCGTGGGTGATGAAGGAGGGCGCCGAGATCCCGATCTATCCGGAGTGGACCTGCGGAGCGGTCCGCGACGGGCTGATCGGTGCGGGAGGCCGGGCATAGCGCCGGGCGCTCCGAACGGCCTACGGTGACGAGAGGTCGTCGACGAGACCGGAATCGTCGACCGCCTCGAGGAACCACTTTTGGTGGTCGGGCTCGAACCGGACCGCGTAGCGCGTGGTCCCCTCCTCGAATCGATACAGGAGCGAGCCCGTCGTCCGCTCGACGCGACCGCGGGAGACGAAGTCGATCCTGCGGCCGTCCCAGCGGATCGCCCGTAGGATCGGGTACGTGATCCCGGCTCGGAATTGAGCGATCGCGTCGACTTCCTCATCGACCCACATAATGTTCATTCTAGCGAGTGAAGA
>JAQTVA010000029.1 GCA_028707055.1 Candidatus Bipolaricaulis sp.
ATGACGCTCCTTCTCGTGGCCGTCACGGTGTACGTCGGGGCGCTGACGACGCAGTTCAGCCTGGGCACGCTGATCCGCCGCGCGTCGTCCACCGGCTACTTCTGGCGCCGGCTCGTGTCTCCGGACTTCCAGTACTTCACCGCGCCCGACCCCGATCTCGGCGACACGCTGCTCAACGGCATCATCCAGACGGTCTTCATGTCTCTGATGGCGACCCTGTTGGGCGTTCTCCTCGCCTTTCCTCTCTCGTTCCTCGGCGCACGAAACATGGTGACGAAGAGCCGCTGGGGTTGGGGCGTCTACACCCTGGTGCGCGCCTTCTTCAACGTCGGGCGCTCGATCGAGCCGTTCGTCATGGCCGTCTTCTTCGGGGTCCTCGTCGGGTATGGCGCGTTCGCCGGCGTCCTGGCGCTCTTCATCCACACCATTGCGGCCCTCGGAAAGCTTTACTCGGAGCAGATCGAGTCGATCGACCCCGGACCGGTGGAGGCGATCACCGCCAGCGGGGGCAGCCGGGTGCAGGTGCTACGGTTCGGCGTGATGCCCCAGATCATCCCGCCCTTTCTTGCGTTCACCCTCTACCGCTGGGACATCAACGTGCGCATGGCGACGATCATCGGCATCGTCGGCGGCGGCGGGATCGGACGCTTCTTCAACTACTACAAGAACGAGCTTCAGTATGAGAAGGTCGGCGCCGTCATCATCATCATCACGGTCGTCGTGTGGGCCATGGACTACATCAGCGGGCGCGTGCGGGAGAGGATCACATGATGGCGGGCGGGGCACGTCGTTCTCCGCAGGCAGAGGAAGCCGTCTCGGGCCTGGGTCGGGCCGCGAAGACCGCCGCCGCGTGGGCGAAGCGCTTCTTCAGACGGCTATTGGTCCTTCTCCTCGACGCGGCGTTCCTCTCCTACCTCTTCGTGATGGGGTCCTACGTCGCCACGCGGGTCGCGTCCGGCGCCGGCATCTACCTGCCCATCTCCGGAGGCCTGGTCGTCATCCTCGCGATCGCCGCCGCGCTCGTCTGGAGTTCCTTCGGAACCTCGCTCGGAATCAAGGTTGTCGAGTTCCTGACCGGCAAGCCGATCCCGAGGCGGGAAAGTGGCCGCCGCAGGCGCTTCATGGCAGCCGATTCCGGAGATTCGGCACGGATTGGACGTTCGGCCGCCGAGCCGTCTCGCCCTGAGCCCGTGAAGGCTCAGGCGCCGGTGAAGACACCGTGGTACCGAACGCTCTGGGGATGGAGCATTGTCCTCTGCCTCGTCGTGACCCTCGCCGCCGCCACGGTGATTACGTCAGTCGACTTCTCACGCCTCGTTCGAAGCTTTCCCGACGCGGCCAAGATCCTGCGCCGCCTGGTGCACCCCGATACGACGATCTTCGCCGAAGTCGTCCGGCTCACGATCATCACCGTCTTCATGGGACTCATGTCGACGCTGCTCGCGATTCCCGTCGCCGTCGTCCTGAGCTTCCTCGGAGCGCGCAACCTGACCCGCGGGCCGATCGGACGACCGGTCTACTTCGTGGTTCGTGCGCTGTCCAGCGTTGTGCGCTCCATCGAGCCGATCATCTGGGCGATCGTCTTCGTCATCTGGGTGCGCCCCGGTCCGTTCCCCGGCATGCTAGCGCTCTTCGTCTGCTCAATCGCCGATCTGGCGAAGCTCTACTCGGAGCAACTCGAATCGATCGATCCCGGCCCGGCGGAGGCCATTACCGCAGTGGGGGGACGGCGGCTCCAGGTCCTCATGTACAGCATCGTGCCGCAGATCATCAATCCATACCTCTCGTTCACGCTCTACCGCTGCGACATCAACGTGCGCATGGGGACGGTGATCGGAATGGTCGGCGGCGGCGGAATCGGGATGCTGCTCATGCAATACGTCCGCGTCAACGAGTGGGAAGAGGTCAGCATGTGCCTCGCGGCGATCATCGCCGTCGTGTGGTCGATCGACACGCTGTCGGCTCGTCTGCGGGCCCGGCTGAGCTAGCGCCCCGTGATCGTCTCGAGGTACGCGCGAATCTCGTCAAGACCGTAGGTGGTCTTCATCGCCTTGTAGTCCTCGAGCCACGCCGTATCGATCGTGTCGTCCCGGCGGACTTCAACGTCGGTGATTCGGAAGGCGTCCATCATCTTCCGTGCCTCTTCCTCAATCTGGCGGTCCTTCACGCGAAACAGAAAGCGCGGGAACTGCATCGTTGCCTCCTCCCCGGGAAGTATAGCCCGCGACGGGCGAGGAGCCAGGGAGCGAGCGTCGCTGGGCAAAGTGCGCTATTCCCGCAGGTTTGAAGGACGAAGGCGCCGATCCTAGAATGGACCACCATGAACGTCGTCGACATCATCCGCAAGAAGCGGGACGGGGAAGCGCTTTCGCGGGAAGAAACGGAGTTTTGGGTCTCGGGGATGGTCGGAGGATCGGTGCCCGACTACCAGGTTTCCGCCCTCCTCATGGCCTTCTTCCTGCGAGGGATGACGGACGAGGAGACCGCGGTCTTGACGGACGTCATGGCCCATTCGGGCACGACGTTCACGGCGGACGACCTGGGCGGGTTCACCGTCGACAAACACTCGACCGGCGGGGTCGGCGACACGACGACGCTCGTCCTGATCCCTCTTCTTGCCTCCGCCGGGCTCACGGTCGGGAAGCTGTCGGGACGAGCCCTCGGCCATACCGGAGGGACCATTGACAAGCTCGAGTCGATCCCCGGATTCCGCACCGACCTGTCGCGAGCCGAGTTTCTGGATCTCGTTCGACGAACCGGCCTTGCGCTCGCCGATCACACGGCCGACATGGTTCCGGCCGACCGGATTCTCTACGAACTCCGCGACGTCACCGCGACCGTCGACTCCCTTCCGTTGATCGTGGCCTCGATCATGTCGAAGAAGATCGCCGGCGGGGCTCGCGGAATCGTGATCGACGTCAAGACGGGCGCCGGCGCGTTCCTGCCGAAGCTTGAGGATTCGCGTCGTCTCGCGCGCTCTCTCGTGTCGATCGGAACCCAATTGGGACGGAAGATGTCCGCGCTCATCACCGACATGTCCCAGCCGCTGGGGCGGATGGTCGGAAACGCCCTCGAGGTCCGGGAAGCCGTCGACACGCTCTCCGGCCGCGGTCCGGAGGACCTGGCGACCCTCTGCTGCGCGTTGGGAGCGGAACTCGTCGTGTTCGCCGGCAAGGCGACGACTCCGCAAGCCGCCGCGCAGGAGATGGATCGTCTCCTGCGGAACGGTCGTGCGCTCGAGACGTTCCGTGACCTCATCGTCCACCAAGGGGGAAACCCGCAGATCCTCGAGGATCTCTCGCTCCTGCCCCGGGCGCGGCGCGAGATCGCGGTCGCCGCCGGAGCTTCGGGAACCGTGGCTCGGCTCGACGCCCTGGCGGTGGGACGAGCAGCGAATCTCCTCGGAGCCGGCCGGTACACGAAGGAGGACACCATCGACCCCGCGGTGGGCGTCGAACTCCGGAAGAAGGTCGGGGAATCGGTGGAGCAAGGGGCTCCGCTCGCCGTGCTGCACGTGAACCGAGAGGATCACGTCGCCGAAGCCGAGAGAATGGTCGCGGGAGCCTATACGATCGATCCTTCGGGAGCCCCCCACGAGCCTCCCCCGCTGATTGTGGAGCGCGTCACCGCCTCCCAAGTCCCGCCGAGAGACGCCCCGGAGAACGGCTAGAGGGAGAACGCGTCCGGAAGCAGGTCGCGAACGGTCGTCCGAACGAACGCGCCGTCGGGATTCCCCATCAGCACTTCAAGGTCGGGAGCATGCTCGTGGAGAACCTGACGGCACGCGCCGCAAGGCCGACAGTGGGTGCCGCGGCAGGTGACCGCGATCTTCACGAAGTCCCGGTGCCCTTCGGAGATCGCTTTGAACAACGCAACGCGCTCGGCGCACAAGGAGAGGCCGTTCACTGCGTTTTCGACGTTCACGCCGGTGAAGACCGCGCCGTCGCGGCAGAGGAGCGCGGCTCCCACGGGAAACTTCGAGTACGGGGCGTACGCCCGGCCGCGGGCCTCGTTGGCGAGCGTGAGAAGCTCTCGATCGTCCATCAGAACCGGATCACCATCCCAAGACCGCCGGCAAGATTCCCGGCGCGAAGGTTCCACCAGCCAACGTCCAGGCTGATGGGAAGAACGAAACGGGCTTCGGCGTAGAGGCGAAGGAACGGCAGCCCGAGCTCGAACGCGATGCCTGCATGGAGTCCCAGCGCGCCCCACGAGAGCTCGTCGAGGTGCGCGGCGGCGAGCGCCGCTTGGACTCCGTCGTCCCACGCCTCCGGAACGTCGATGTCGACGGCGGGAAGGATCGAGCCCCACAGGACGTCCACGCCGACCGCAACGTCGACCCCGAGCACCACAAGGTCGAGGCGCTTCACGGCGTCGATCGAGATCTTCCACGTCGAGAAGCTGAGATCGGCAGCCACGGAAGCCGTGCCCTCACCGATGTCGATCGTAGTCTCGAAGAGCGGGTCGGGTATGGGGATCCCCGCCAACCCCGTCGCCGCGCCCCGAACGAGCCGATCGTCCAGGAAGCCGAGGGAGATCCGAGCGTCGTCGATCACGACCCAGGAGAGGGAAATCTCGACGCCGAGGGCGACGAGCGGGACCGGTACGAGCGTCGGAAACCCCGCTACGATCGCCGCGAGGTCGTTGACGGCGTCATCGAACTCCGCCGAGATTCCGGCGAGTTCCGCCGGGGAGGTGCCCTGGTCGGAGAGCATCGCTTCCAGCTCGTCGAACGCTTCAGAAGCGGCGACGGGGACCTGGCTCCAGGTCCCCGTCAAATCCAGCGTGTACGCTTCGAGACCGAGGTAGATCCCGCTTGCGTGAACGGCCATGACGGCGGCACCGACCCCAAGGAGCCCAACCGCCAGAGCCCACGCCGCGCGGTTCATCACCGTCGATCCCACCCCTCCCACTCCTTCCTCTTCAGCTCGGCGCGCTTGATCTTGCCGCTCATGGTCTTCGGAAGCTCGGTCACGTACTCGATCGCCCGCGGATACTTGTACGGTGCGGTGACGCCTTTCACGTGATCCTGCAATTCCTTGGTGAGCGCGTCCGACGGGGAGTAGCCCTTCGCCAGGATGACGAACGCCTTGACAATCTCGCCGCGCTCGCGGTGCGGAGCCGCAACGGCGGCCGCCTCGACCACGGCCGGGTGGCTGACGAGCGCGTCTTCCACCTCGAAGGGTCCGATGCGGTATCCCGACGTCAAGATGACGTCGTCGGCCCGCCCCTCGAAGAAGAGGTACCCGTCCTCATCGGCCCTGGCGAGGTCCCCGGTGCGGTACCATCCGCCGGAGAAAACCTCCCTGTCCAACTCGGGCGCGTTCCAGTAGCCATCGAAGATCGCCGGGTTGCCCGGCTTGAGGGCGATCTCCCCGACCTCGCCTTGTTTCACGAGGTTGCCGTTCTCATCCACCAAGACGACGCCCGGGCCCGGGGTCGGCAAGCCCATGGCTCCCGGCTTGACCGTCATCCCCGGCAGGTTGCAGACGAGACAGACGCTTTCGGTCTGGCCGTAGCCGTCGCGGATCGTGACGCCGAACGCGCGCTTGAACGCTTCGATCGGCTCGACGTTGAGCGGCTCGCCGGCAGAGAGCGCGTCCTTCAGGTAGATCTTCCGCTTCCCCATGTCCGGAACTTGTGCGAACAGGCGGTACTCGGTCGGAGTGCAGCAGAGCTTCGTCACCTTGTACTTGGCGAGAAGCTCGAGGTACCTCTCCCCATCGAAGCGTCCGTTGTAGATCAGCTGGGTCGCGCCGGTCGTCAAGGAGACTCCGACCGGGCTCCAGTACCACTTGGCCCACCCCGGCGCGGTCGTTCCCCAGATGACGTCCGACTCATCGGCGTCATACCAGTACTGTGCCGTCACGCGGTTGTGGCAAAACATCCAGTGGTGCTTATGGACCACGGGCTTCGGGTTCCCGGTCGTTCCCGAAGTGAAGTTGATCGTCATTGGATCCTCGGCCACGAGGGGGACCTTGTTCACGTCCGGGTCTCCCGCTGTCACAAGATCTTCGAACCGCAGCCAACCCGCGCGCGGCTCACTCGACCCGATGAGGATGAACGTCTGGAGCGGGCATTGTCCGCGCACCGAGTCCACGATCCCGGCCGTCGACGTCTCGGCGACGATCACTTTCGCTCCGGAGGCCTGAGAGCGATACAGGATCTCCTTCTCCTTCAGCATCTCGGAGCACGGCACGGCGACGCCTCCGGCGACGAACGTTCCGAGCTGGGCTACGTGAGCCTCCGGAATCCGCGGCAGGATGTGCATGACGGGATCGTTCTTCTTGACGCCGAGGCGCATGAGGGAATCGCCGAAGCGGTGCATCCCGTCGACCAGCTCGCCGTAGGTCATCTTCCTCGCTTTCCCTTCGGCATCCTCCCACAGAATGGCGAGCTTGCTCGAGTTTCTCTTCGCGTGCCCTTCCACGACGTCGACGATGTTGTAGCGGGCAGGAACATTCCAAGCGAAGTCCCTGACCGCCTTCTGGTAACTTGCCTTGTCGTAACGCATCGAGACGACCACCTTGTCTGTTTGAGGTTTTGCTTTGACGCGGTGAAGCTTATAGCATAATCGCAAACCCTTTCGCAAACAGGAGATCCCGATGAACGCATCCATTGTGTTGACCCCCGCCGCCTCCAAGCGTCTGATCGCCCGTGGCGTCGCCGCACATCCAACGGTGACGCGGGCGATGCGCGACGGACGGATCGTCATCGCTCGCGGCACGACCAACGCCTTCGTCGCGGAGGAGTTGCTGGGGCAACCGATCGACCGTGGCGCCTACGCGGCCGGGTTCATCGACCGTCTGTGGAACGTGAACGCCCGCGTCGGCGACATGGAGGAGATCCTCCTCGAGCGTGGGCGTCCGGCGACGGGCGATCCCGAAAAGATCCTGGCCTCTCTGGGGGCCGGCGACGTGCTGATCAAGGGAGGGAACGCGATCGATCCCTGGGGCGTCGTGGGCGTCCTGCTCGCCTCGCCGAGCGGCGGCACGGTGGGGCGCTACGTCCCCTCGGCCGTGGCCCGCGGCGTCGACATCATCATCCCGATCAGCCTCTCCAAGTCGATCCACACGTCGGTTGTCGACCTGTCTCAAGAGATGGGATCCGGCAGGATCTCGCTGCACTCGGGGCTCGCCTGCGGGCTGTACCCTCTTCACGGACAGCTCATCACGGAGGTCGAGGCGATGCGCTTGGTGGCCGACGTCGACGCCGTCCATGTGGCGTCGAATGGCGTGGGCGCAGGCCACGGCAGCGTATCGCTGTTCCTCTACGGAGAGGAGGAGGAGGTCAAGCGGGCGTTCGCCCTCGCCGAGGAGCTCGTCGGCGAGACGGACGTGGAGCTCGCCGGAAGAACATGACGGACGCGTTTCAGACCCTGTCCGCCCCGGCCACAGCGAAGCTGATCCGACAGCGCTCCCGGTTCATCGCCCTCGTCGAGCCGACCTCGAGCCTGGAGGAGATCCGCGACCGGTTGACCGATCTTCGGAAGGAGTACCACGATGCGACCCACCAAGGCTCCGCGTACCGCCTGGTGGGCGACCCCATCTCGTCCGGCTCGGACGACGACGGCGAGCCCGCGGGATCGACAGGACTTCCGATTCTTCGGCAACTTGAGGGAGCGCGCCTGGAGAACGTGCTGGGCGTTGTGGTTCGCTACTTCGGCGGCGTGAAGCTCGGCGTTGGCGGTCTCGCTCGCGCGTACGCCGACGCGGTCGCCGCAGCCCTGGCCTCCGCCGTCATCGTGGAGCGCCACGTCACGGTCCACATTCAGATTCTCTTTCCCATCGAAGTGAGCGCCGGTGTGATGAGCGCCATCCATCAGCACGAGGCGAAAGTCGTCGACATTCGCTACGATTCCGAAGGGCGCGTCACCGCTGCGCTTGCGCCGAGCCGCGTGGACGCCTTCCGGCGCTCCGTGACGGAGAGAACGGGGGCGCGAGCCCGTCTGGAGGTGAGGTCGTGATCGACTCGATCAGCGGGGATGTCGTTCGCAAGGGAAGCGACTTCGTCGTCATCGACGTGGGAGGAGTCTCCTATCAGGCCTCCTGCGCGGCGGACGCCGTCCGCGGCTGCGAAATCGGCCATCCGGCGCTCCTCTACATCCACCTGGCGATGCGCGAAGACACGATCCAGTTGTTCGGATTCTCAACGTTGCGTGAGAGGGAGTTGTTCCGCCAACTCCTCACCGTCGGACAGGTGGGCCCAAAACTGGCACTCCAAGTCCTGTCGTCGCTTCCTCCCCCGGAACTCGTGGCGGCGATCGCCGGCCGCGATATCGATCGCCTGACGACGGTCAAAGGAGTCGGTCGCAAGACCGCGGAACGCATCCTCGTGGACCTGCGCGACAAGATCGCCGGAGCCGGCGAAGAGGGCGACGCGGCGTTCTTCCTCAGCTCCGAGGAGGAAACCGCCCTGCGTGCTCTCACGTCCCGTTCGCTTGGGTTCTCCGCGCGGGAGGCCCGAGAGGCCTTGGGACGACTCCGCGGCGAGCACCTTCCCGCGGAAGCGCTCGTGCGGCGAGCGCTCGAAGTCCTGGGGGCCGGGTCGTGAGGATTCTGGGAATCGACTACGGTCGAAAGCGCCTGGGCCTCGCCCGGAGCGACGAGGAAGGCGTTCTCGCCAGCCCCCTTCCGCTCTACACCCGCGGCCGCAGCTCGGACGATGACCTCGACCGGCTGGCCGACCTCGCCCGCCGTGAGGGCGTGGCGAGAATCGTCGTCGGGTGGCCGTTGCACATGGACGGCACCGAGGGAGAGATGGCGGCGGAAGTCAGGGCTTTCTCCGAGGAGCTGCGAACTCGAACCGGGCTGCCCGTGGACCTGTACGACGAGCGATGGACATCGGCCCAGGCCGACGCGGCGATGGTGGCCGGGGACCTCTCACGGCGCCGCCGGCGGCAGCTGCGCGACGGCCTCTCCGCAACACTCATCCTCCAGGGGTTCCTCGATCGGGAGCGTGCTGCGTAGGACGCCGCGGAGGTTCGATTCGTCGCTCAGCTCTTGCGCTTCTCTTCGCGCTCCAGGTACTCGATGATCGCTTCGACCACGAGGTAGTTGACGGAGCGATCCTTCCGCTCGGCCAACTTCATCAGCCGCTCGACGGGACGTTGCTCCATCTTGTTCTTGGGCACGTAGATCGAGATCTTGTCCAGCAGTTGCTTCGGCACGGAGACTCCCCCCTCTTTCGGCAATTTCCAGCGGGTATTGTAACAGCATTAGCTAGGAACGGCAACTCGCGCAGAGTGCAAGAAGCTTCAACTACCGCCCCCGGCGCCGGCCGACTGGAGATACGCCTCCACGAAAGGCAGCAGGTCCCCATCGAGAACGTCGTCGACATTGCCCGTCTCTACGAGAGTCCGGTGATCCTTGGCCAGCCGGTAGGGATGGAGGACATAGGAGCGAATCTGGCTTCCCCACTCGTTCTCTTTGCGCTCACCCTGCAGCTCCTCCAGCTTGTCGGCCCGCTCCTTGGCCAGCCTCTCGACCAGGTGAGAGGTGAGAATACGCATCGCTGTTTCTTTATTCTGGTGCTGACTACGCTCGTTCTGACAGGAGGCGACGATTCCCGTGGGAAGATGGGTGATGCGGACGGCCGAGTCGGTGACATTCACGTGTTGTCCGCCGGCGCCCGACGACCGGTACGTGTCGATGCGCAGATCCTTGGGGTCGATGTCCAGCGCCACTTCCTCAATCTCCGGGATCGCTGACACGGCGGCGAACGATGTGTGCCGCCGGTGCGCGGCGTCGAACGGAGACAGCCGAACCAAGCGGTGGACCCCGGCTTCTCCCTTCAAGTTGCCGTACGCGTACTTCCCTTTCACTTCGAGCGTCGCGCTACGGATTCCCGCTGTATCTCCCGGACTGACCTCGAGCAGCGTCGCCGAGAAACCCATCCGCTCGCAGAAGCGCCCGTACATCCGCAGGAGCATCTCCGCCCAATCCTGGGAGTCCGTCCCCCCGGCGCCGGCGTTGATGGACAGGTAGCAGTCCGAGACATCGTGCTCCCCCGAGAACGTGAGTTCGATCTTGAAGCGTCGTAGCGTGGCGTCGAGCGCCGCGACGCGGCGCCCCAGCGACAGGAGCTCGGCGTCATCGCCGGCCTCGAGCGCCATGGAGTGCAACACGTCAATCTCGTCGAACTCCTTCTCGGCTCCTCGGTAGCGTCCGAGCAAGCCTCGCAGTTGCTCTAGGGTGCGTGCCGCCTCGGCCGACGTTTCCCTCTTCTCCCAGAAGCCGGGCTCGGACATGCGCGCCTCGAGCTCCGCGATCTCACGCTCGATCGCCGGGCAGTCAAAGGTGCTCACCGATCTTCGACAGATCGCGCCTCAGGCTGGCGATGGACTCCTGATCCATAGGTCTCCTCCGAACCCGCTGCGGGCTCCGTTGCGTTTATAAGGCCGAGAACGGACTTCTACAAGCCTCGCTGACTCCCGCCGCGTCAAGAGGACGGAGCTCGCCGAGCCGTCCCGCGGCTTGGCGACGCCGGTCCGATAGAGGAAGATGGTCTCGCTCGGCTCGGCAGGAACCGGACGTGTACGGAGAGCACAGGGAAGGAGGAGCGATTGGTGGCACAGGCGCCCCGCACAGAGGAACTCAAGGTCACCGGAGAGGAGCTCTTGGCGACGGTCAGGGAGCTGCTTCGTCAGGGCAACATCCGCCGGATCGCCGTCAAGAACCGTGAAGGCAAGGTGCTCATCGAGATTCCCCTCACCCTCGGGGTTGTGGGAACCCTCCTCATACCCACCCTCGCGGCACTCGGCGCCGTCGCAGCTTTGGTCGCCGAGTGCAGCATCGTGATCGAGCGAATCGAGGACTGACCCGCCGCCGAGCGGCTCCGGAGGAGGATCTGTGCCCGAGTATCTCTACCGGGTTCGTCCGGCACGGGCTGGCTTCTACGAAGCCCCCACGCCAAGCGAAATCCGCGCCGTGGACCAGCACTTCCTGTACCTCAAGCGGTCGGCGGAGGAAGGGACTGTGCTCCTTGCCGGGCGAACGCTCAACGAGGACCCATCCGGCTTCGGAATCGTCCTCTTCGAGGCTCCGGACGAGCGGAAGGCGCGTCGCTTCATGGAGGAAGACCCGGCTGTCCTCGCCGGGGTCTTCAAGGCCGAGTTGTTCCCCTATCACGTGGCACTCCGATCGTCACGCTGGGGCTCCTGATCGAGCGGATCCCGCCTTCCTGCGATCAGTCGCCGACGTTGTCGATCCGGAACCGAATCTGGTCGTAACTCGCCCCGGGCGTGGCGTCGTACGTGGTTAGGGTCACGATGGCGGTTTCCCCTTCCGGGCGATCGGTCCACGGAGCGTGGTAGATCGGCTCTAGGGTATCCGCGTTCTCGAACCAGCCTTTCGTGGCGGACCACACGTAGCAGACGGACGCGCACGAAGGATTCGCGATCGTTCCCCGCAATCGCACGCCGGTCCCTTCGGCGACGTGCGCCTCAAACTGGCGAACGATCATCGGCCGAGGGCGGTCGCGGGCCGCAAGCGAACCGGACACGACCGGCCACGCCGAATCCCACGCCGGGCCGCATCCTTGGCTGCAGCGGCACGCGGTCGGGATTTGCGAACAGGTCGGCGCCACGGGTGCCTGGGATACACACGGGTTGGCGCACGGGACATCCGGCTTGGGGCATCGATCGACAACGGAGGAAGCCGGAGTTGTGCAGCACTCGACGACCGCGGGCGGCGAGCCGCATGGCGTTCGACTCGTGGGACAGGCGAGCGGATCCCGGACGCGGAGCGTCCGCCGGTCGCTCGCGGAGGCGCCGTCCCTCCCAAAGACCGTCAGCGTCAGCGTAACGCAGTCTTCGCAGTCGCACGCCGATGGAGCCGTGTACCAGGACGAGAGGTCGTGCGGATTGCTGAAAAAGCCGAAGCTCGGCTCCGCTGTCCAGAGTACGGTGACCGGCCCTCCGGCGGCGTCGTATCCGATTCCCGCAAGGCGAATCGTCTCCCGTTCGCCCACCGTGACGTCCTCACCAGCCTCGACCACCAACGCCGGACGCCCCACACCTGCGTAGCTTCCCTGGCTGGTTCCCCCGGTGGTCTCCAGGGTCACGCCCTGCGCGGGCTCGACGCCGGGCCCGAGCGCGGGCAGAAGGAAGAGTGCGGCGAGGCCCACCGCCACCAGAACAAGGACCAGCACGCTGCTGTTCATACCATCGCACCTCCCGCTACGTCCTGGGAGCCGGCCCGCTCCGCGGCGCTCGACATGCGCCAAACCCCGATCGCGTTTCGCATCCAGCCTAGCGGGTCGCACGGGGCGAAGTCAACAACACCCCCA
>JAQTVA010000184.1 GCA_028707055.1 Candidatus Bipolaricaulis sp.
CCGAGGCCTCGCCGTCCTCGGCAGCTGCTTCGGCCATCAGATGCTCGCGTTGACGCTCTCCGGCCGCGAGCACGTCCGCCGCGCACCGATCCCCGAGCTGGGATGGATCGCCGTCAACATCCTCGAGCCGGACCCGCTGCTCGCCGGCCTGCCGAGACCCTGGCACACGTTTGCCGCGCACCTCGACGAGGTCGTCGCGCCTCCTGCGCCGTGGCGCGTCCTCGCGGCGACCGCCGCCTGCGCCGTTCAGGGGATGCGCTACGGAGACCGCCCCGTGTGGGGGATCCAGCCGCACCCCGAGACCTCGCCCGACGAAGCCGGGATCCAAATGCAGACGGCGCTTCGGCAGCACCCCGAGTATGAGCGCGAGATCCGGCAGGCCATCGCCGCGCCCGTTCGCGACGACCGCACCGCGCCCAAGCTCGCGGCCGCGTTCCTCGCCGCCGGAGACAGGAGCCCGGCCCCCTAGGCATCGGGATCGAGGTTGCGCGTCCCTCGCTCTTGACACGTGGAGTAGACGCTATATACACTCCCTTGCATCAGAGAGGAATAACGTGCCGTTCGTGCAAGGAGGGGAAGCGACGCAGGTGTTCCGTGCAGGAACGAAGATGCTGATCGCCACCGCCCGCGAGACGGCGACGACGGCCAAGATCATGGTCCTCATCCTCTGGCACGCCATCCGGTATCCCCACGCGGCGAGCGTCGTCGACTACGAGGCGAGGACGGTGAGGCTCATCGATGGCGACGAGTAGCCAGACCGTGACCGTGCCCTACAAGTTCCTTGTTCGCGGCCTGTTCTGTGTGTTCATCGGCCTCGTCGTCGCGCGGATCCTCGTCCCCTTCGTCGTCGCCGCGAGCGCCGAGATCAGCGAGCTCGTCCGCGACCTCTGGAGCTGCGCCCAGAGCATCCTCGCCGCCCTGCTCGGCCTCCTCGCCGGCAAGGCGTCAGCTTGACGGTACAACTCCCATCCACGCCGGTCTGACGTGCGCTCTGCCGGCCACGCCCCGGCCCAGAAATGGGGTTTGTGTCCCGCGTTTCGGCGGCGCCCCGTCTGCATCAGTCGAGCGCGCCGAGGAAGTCACCGTACCCGGCGGCCTCGAGCTCATCCTTCGGAATGAACCGCAGCGCGGCGGAGTTGATGCAGTACCGTCTGCCGGTCGGCGGGGGACCGTCGTCGAACACATGCCCGAGGTGGGAGTCGGCATAGCGGCTGCGAACCTCGATCGCCGTGAAGAAGGCGGTCCCATCCTCGCGCGTCACGACGCTATCCGGCTCGATCGGCCGGGTGAAGCTCGGCCAGCCGGATCCGGAGTCGAACTTGTCGCGCGAGCTGAACAACGGCTCGCCCGAGACGACGTCGACGTAGATCCCCGCTTCGTGGTGGTCCCAGTACTCGTTCGCGAACGGCGGCTCGGTTCCGTTCTCCTGCGTCACGGAATGCTGGAGTGGCGTCAGCGTCTGTCGCAGCTCCTCCGGCGACGGCTTCTGGAAGCCGATCCACGGTCGCTCCGGCGGGAAGAGCGATACGTTCTCGAACCCGGCCCACGCCCGTTCGACGAACGTCGCCCGCCCCGTCGCTGCGCTGTACGCACCGAAGTGGGCCGCGTTCTTCACGGAGTAGTCCTGATGATGCTCCTCCGCGGGGTAGAACGCGCCCGCCGGGAGAATCTGCGTCGCGATCGGCGTCGAGAACACCCCGGCCGCCTCGAGCGCGCGCTTCGACGCCTCCGCCCACTGCCGCTGCGCTTCATCCGTGTAGAAGATCGCGGTGCGGTACTGGCTGCCGCGATCGTAGAACTGGCCGCCCGCGTCGGTCGGGTCGATGTGCCGCCAGAAGACCTCGAGGAGCTCCTTGTAGGAGGTCTTCCCCGTGTCATACCGGATGCGGATCGCCTCGACGTGCCCGGTCGTGCCGGTGCAGACCGCCGCGTAGGACGGGTTCTCGGTCTCGCCACCCGTGTACCCGGACACCACGTCGAGAACCCCCTCGAGCGGCTCGAAGATCGACTCCATGCACCAGAAGCACCCGCCGGCGAAGATCGCCTCTTCGATCGGGCCCACGTTCGTCTTGTCCATGTCACCCTCCTCGACCGCCGCCGCAGCGTCCATCACCCCGATCGCCCATCCGATCGGCAACGCCGCCAGTGCCGCGACCGCCAACACCACAGCGGCAGCTCGGACCCGCGACGCACGTTCCATGCTTCCGGTCATGTCCATCGCCCCCTTTCGTCCGCCGTGGACCCTCGCGACGACAGCCGACGCGAGGCGCCCCTCCCGGACCGCGTCAGATCAGACAACCTCGTCTCACTCGATGGAGTACCGCGTCGTCGTGAACTGGAAGTGAAGAAGCTTTGGACTTTCGACGTCACCCGACCGCGAGCCTATCGGTGGGGACATGACCCGATTCGCAACCACCTCACGCGCGAATCGGGATCGTGTCCCCCTCGTCCGGACTATAGATACGAATCCGGGATTGTGTCCCCCCCTCGTCCGCAACCACCTCACGCGCGAATCGGGATCATGTCCCCCTCGTCCGGACTATAGATGCGAATCCGGGATCGTGTCCCCCCCCCCTCGCCTCACGCGAGGCGGCGGATTCGGACCTCGATCTCGGGATGCTCGCGCAACAGCTCGATGAGCGTGGACGGGTCGGTGTCGCCGAAGTGGTACGGGTAGAGGATCTTCGGCCGGATCGCGAGCGCTGCGTCGGCGACCATCTCCGGCGTCATCGTGTACGGCAGGTTCATCGGCAGGAAGGCCACGTCGATCTCGCGCAAGGCCTTCAGCTCCGGCGTGTCCTCCGTGTCGCCGGCGACGAGCACGCGCAGGCCGCCGAGCGTGAGGATGTAGCCGTTCCCGTCGCCGCAGCGGTGGAACGGGTCGCCCGACTCGCGCCGATGGATCATGTTGTAGGCCGGGACCGCCTCGACGCCGATCCCCTGCACGGCCGTCACGTCGCCGTTGCGCATCGCCAGCCCGCCGTCGATCGCACCCTCGCACAGGACCGTGTGGACCACGCTCGTCGTCTTCGTGCGGATGCCGGCCAACGCAC
>JAQTVA010000185.1 GCA_028707055.1 Candidatus Bipolaricaulis sp.
CCGTTGGTGACGGAACCTCCGAAACCAGGTAGTATCGGCGCCATTCCGCAGCGGCGCAGACCGCCGGATGAGGGGGCTTCGATGTCGACGTGGGCGATTCCGCTGGCCGTGGCCGCCGCCGCGGCGTGGGCGCTGGGGATGACGGCGGCGAAACCGGCCCTGCGCTCCTGGGACAGCCTCTCGTACCTCCTCTGGCGTTGGGTCATGGTCGCGGTGCTTGCGCTCGTCTACGCGTGGATCAACGGGCAGTTAGCGATCCCAGGGTGGAGGCCCGCGCTGCTGGCTGTCCTCGCCGGCGTCGTCGATGCCGCCGCGGGGGGGCTCCTTTACGTCACGGCCCTCGAACGGACGTCGGCGTATCGCGCGACGACGCTCTCCAACACGGCGCCCTTCTGGGGCGTTCTCGCCGCGGTCACGTTCCTCGGCGAGCCCCTCGGGTGGGGGGTGCTCCTTGCCGCGGGGCTGGTCGTCGCAGGCGCGTGGCTGCTCACGGAGCCACGTGCCGCGAGCGGGAAAGCGCCGAACCTTTTCGGAACCGTCCTAGCCCTTGCAGCCGGCATCCTGTGGGGATTCGCCGAGACCGTTCCCTCGAAGCTCGCGCTGGAAGGAGGACTGGCTCCGGCGATGCTCCTCTTTCTCATCGCGGTCTCCGGGGTCCTCGGCGTATGCTTCGTCGTGCCGCTCTTGCGGTACCGCATCCCGCGCCGGATCGGGCGGCAAGGCCTCGGCTTCGTCACGCTCTCCGCCGTTGGCGGAGCGTTTCTCGGATGGATCCTCTGGCTGATCGGTCTCGACCTCGCGCCGGCCAGCGTGCTCTCCCCCGTCCGCGGGGCAACGATGATCTTCGCGTTCGCCTACTCGGTCGTCTTCCTCAAGGAGCGACCGACCCGCCGGGCGTTCTTCGGCCTCGCGCTCGTCGCGTCGGGCGTCTTCCTCGTCGTGTTTGTCGTCTAGACTCCGGTTCCCACGGCGATGCGCCGCCCCAACGCGAACGCCTCCTCGAGACGCTCCGGAGTGTCCGTGATCGGGACGTCCCGCTGGGTCTTGGGATCGTACGTCTGACAGACGACCGAGTGGCAGCGGCTGTCGAAGGCGCGCGTGATGCGGGTCAGCCACTCCACCATCGATCCGTAGTAGTGCCGGTACCCGATGAAGAGCACGAAGTCCTTGCGACCGAAGTACTGGGGAGACACGACGGCCTCGAGCCGATCGAACAACGTCTTCAACTGGGAGGTCATGTACCCCCAGAACATCGGCGTTGCGAGGACGACGACGTCGGCTTCTCGCAGGGCGGGATAGACCGACTGCATGTCATCCTGCACGACGCATCCGGCCGTGCCGCCGTCGCCGCCGCATGCCATGCACGTCGCGCCGCGGCAGTGGGCGATGTTCATATCGATCGCGTAGAAGTGGCGGACCTCGTGTCGGCCTGCCTCCGCCATGCCGGCGAGGAAGTGATCGGCCAGCGCGTCCGTGTCCCCGCCCTTGCGGGCACTGCCGTGAAGAACCAGAACCTTCACCGAACCTCCTTCGGAGGACGCTTCGAACCTCTCTGACCTGGCTCCACGCTCTGCGATCCGCGTCTCCGATGCGTCTCGTCCGGCGAACGAGTCTCACCGCCGCACGGCTTGGCGTTCCTTGATGCCCGCTGTATCGTACGCCGTGAGGCCCGTGGCCGGGACTCTCAAGGAGGAAGCATGCACGGATTCCTGTCGTTCCGGAAGTTCTTCACCCCGGAGCTGATTCACGTCCTGTTCTGGATCGGCCTCGGGGTGTGCGTCTTGAGGGGAGTCACCCTGATGGCGACGGCCGCCGTCTACCACCAGGCTCTCGGAATCGTGGAGGGCCTCATCGTGCTTTTCGTCGGGCCGGTCGTCGTGCGCGTGGTCTGCGAGATCCTGATGGCCGTGTTCCAGATGCACGAGTCGATCACCGGCCGGGACCGCCTCTAGGCGGCGATGCTGAACAACCGCTGCGGTGCCCTTCGCGAAGCGGCCGAAGGGGGGAGAACCGCTTGTCGTTGCACAGACGCTCCGATTCCGGAGGACGACGCCGGGAGGATCTGCGACGCTGCCGTACGCGGGGTCAAGGAGC
The DNA here is from genome assembly GCA_028707055.1 of Candidatus Bipolaricaulis sp. Lineage (GTDB taxonomy): Bacteria > Bipolaricaulota > Bipolaricaulia > UBA7950 > UBA9294 > JAPLGD01. Next base: position 2,095 of record JAQTVA010000185.1, read on the forward strand.
GCCGCCGGACCGCGCTCGGCACGAGCGGGGATGAGGTGGAAGCGCAGCCCGACGCACACCGAGTGCATCACCGGTTGCCCTCCGGGCGAGCGAGGAGGTAGGCGGGTGGGCCAACGAACCCCAGCGTGGATCGCGGACGTCGTCCGCGGGATCGAGAAGAACACCGATGCGCCGACCTGCGCACGGATCCTTGAGTCGTGCGGGCGACAGTGTGCGCCGACCGACCTCATCGCGAAGGCGAAGGAGATCTACCGGACCTCGGCCGGAGTCCCCGAGTTCCTCGCGCGGCTCGGGGAGGTATTCGAGGCCCTCCAGATTGAGGATGACGCCGTGTACGTCGTCTACCCCCGCTGCTACTGCGGTCAGATCGAGGGCGCGGCGCCGGGCGACATCCCGGACGCCTACTGCAACTGCTCCGTGGGATGGATCCGCGAGGTCTTCGAGCAGGCGATCGGCCGCCCGGTCCGCGTCGAGCGGGTGAAGACCGTGATCTCCGGCGGGGACGAGTGCCGATTCCGTGTCGCCCTGTGACCCCGCGGCCCGACGACTACGGCGTCGTGACGGCGCCGATCGGTGGTAGCGCTGCGACGAACGAGGCGAACTCCAGCTCCTGGCGCCGAGCGATCGAGTCGCGGATGAAGCGAAACTGGAAGTACCCGTACTGTCGCGGGTTGCCGGTGAGAGCCGGGTAGAACGCGTTGAAGTAGGTCACGGGGTCGAGGGAGCCGGGCGTCGGATCGGCGAGCCGTTCGAGGGCGGCCGCGAGAAGGGCATCCAGGCGGAGGAAGCGCTCCTCGCTCTCCGGGAAGAGGTTGTAGAACGCGACCGCGCCATCGTTGGCCATCGCCTCGGACGTGTAGTGGTCCGTCTCCACCCCGCGCGCCGTCATGAGCCAGTGGGTGAGCTCATGGGCGACGAGGAACCAGTCGAACAGC
>JAQTVA010000030.1:0-6588 GCA_028707055.1 Candidatus Bipolaricaulis sp.
TCGACCATGTACTGGGTGGCGACGAGGAGCAGCGAACCGTCCTCCAGCTCGAACCCGTCGATGGCCGTTGTGGCACCCAGGCTCGCCTGGCCGAAGACACGCACACGAGGGTTCTGGCGCAGGGCCAACGCCGTGTACTCCCCCGCGCTCGCTGTGGTTTCCCCGATCAGAACGGCGATTGGCGCCGCGGGGTTGCTGAGGGTGTATCGATCCGAACCGAGGTCTGCCGTCATCGACTCAGACTGAACCCCCTCGCTGTCGACCGACACCTCCGTGAACAGGCCGTCGCGGAATGATGTCCAGCGGGTGAGCTTTGGCGGGCTGTCAGGCACGGGCACTGCGTTTCCGAAGAGGCATCCCGGAGCGAGGAACGGATGGAACCCGATCCATCGAGTCCAGAGGCAGCCGCCCCGGTCGCCGCGCAGGTCGATGACCCACCCTGCGGGTTGCTTTGCGTCGAGGAGCCGAACGAGGCGCAACAGCTCGAGACCCATCTCCGGTGCAGCCTCCGGGACTCCGAGGAGGGGATCGGGGAACGTTCGCGGGATGGAGACGTATCCGATCCCTCCATCGAGCATCCGCGCGTCGATGCCGTAGGGGTTCGCGAGTCCTTCTCCGGGAGCATGAGGGATCCGCCCGTCGGCCCACGCGGCGCGCTCCTCCTCGAGAGTGCCGAGCGGGCAGTAGGAGGAGTGAACGTCGCAGTGGTTCCGAAGAAGGGCGAAGACCTGACGCAGGACTTCGTATCTCTCGGCCTCGATCTCGAGGTTGTACGGCGCCATGATGGCGTCGACCCGAATGCGGAAGGCCGTCCAGTCGATCTCGTAGCGGAGGACCGAGTGCTCCTCGAGAAGACGGACGATGTGATGGACGTACTCGCTCCAGTCAATGGGCGCTTGCTGGGCGGGAATTGGAGCGCTCTGTGCGGCCACAGCCAAAGCGACCGCAAGAATCACGATGCGCGCTCGTGTGCGCACGGAACCCTCCTCTCAGCTCCCCGAGTGTCCCATTGTAGGAACGATGAGAACGAAAGCAAACCATCGAGACGGACTGGTGTGCCGCGCCTGACTGCCGATCCGCCCGCCGAACGCGCAGGGGCCACTGCCCAAACCCTTGTCGGTCCGCGGGAGCTAGGCTCCCGGAGTCTGCCGAGTGCGATCGGTGGGATGGTCCGAGCCGCGGCGGATCATCCAGCGATCCGCTACCTCGATCGTCCGGAAGCCGCCGTACCCGCTGTACAGGCTGTGAGCATCTCGCGTCGCAAGGATCATCAGTCGAAGATCGCGGAGCGCCGGGTGCTCCACGACGGCCTGGATGATCTGCTTCCCAAGCCCATGGCCGCGGTGTGATTCGAGGACGAACACGTCGCAGATCCAGGCAAACGTTGCGTAATCGGTGACCACGCGGGCGAACCCAACCTGGGCGGCTCCAACGTACGCCCCAAAGCAGAGGGAGTTCTCGATGGATCTTCTCACCTGCTCGATCGGGCGTCCATGGGCCCAGTACGAGAAGTGGCAAAGGAAGTCATGAACGACCTCGACGTCGAGGCGGGCCCTATCCGTGCTGATCTCGACGTCTCCGCCGAGCTGCTTCCTCATGAGTTCCTCCCTGGCGATGGACTTCGAGGACTGTACATGACTCCGGGGGGGAAGAGAACTCGGCGGCGTTGCTCCTCTCATGGGTGGAAACGCTGTGAGCTTGCACATTCTACACAGATGGCCCTGTTTCCCGTAGTTTCTTGTGCGGAACGCCATACAATGGGGACACGGATGGGCGGGTTTGGGAGGAGGGTGACGAGCGCTCGCGGTGGTTCGCCGTAGGTCGACCGCAGCGGTCGTGTTGTGGGCAGAACTCGACGAGTACCCGTGAAGGCGTCGCTGTCGGAGACAATCCTCCGACTGAGCCAGTGTGCGTCCGTCGATCAGATCTGCGCCCTGGCAGCCTCCACCGTTCATGCGCTTCTTCCCGGTGCCTATGTCGTTGTCACTCTCTACGATGCGGAGATCGGCGCCATCCGATGGCGGTGTGATTGCGGGTTTGAGGCGCATGAGGAGTTCCTGACCCGTCTCTTGGGCCCGGATCGAACGACCTGGGCAATCCATCGCTCCGAGACCGGCGGCGGGGCGGCCGCCGACGTCAGCGGACGTCTTGTCGCGTATCCCGGAGGTCTGTTCGAGCTTCTCGGAGGAACCATCTCCAAGCCGCTCTGCGCCCTGGTCCGACGCACCCTGGGCATCGGGTCGGTTCATCACGTCGCATTTTCTCTCGACGGGAAGCCCATCGGCGGCGTCACGGTGCTGCTGCGGCGCGGTGGAGCGCTCGGCCACGTCCCAAGCATCGAAGGGATCGCTCGACACGCATCGGTCGAGATCCTTCGCCTGGCGGCCCAAGCGGAGATCCGGCGGATCGCCGGCCGGCTCGCCCTGGCAACCGAGTCCGCGCGGATCGGAGTCTGGGATCTCGATCTTGTCCACGATCGCCTGGAGTGGGATCCCCGGATGTTCGAGCTCTATGGGATCGCTCCCCTCGGATTCGCAGGGTCGTACGCCGCGTGGCAACGGGCGATTCACCCCGACGACGCGGAAGCCGCCGAGGGTGCGATGCAGGAGGCGATACGCAGCGGCCAGGGATACCACACCCACTTCCGCGTGGTTTGGCCGAGTGGCGAGGTGCGCCACCTTGAGGCGCACGCGGTCGTCGTGCGCCGGGCGGACGGCGCCCCCGAGCGCATGATCGGCGTCAACTGGGACGTCACGGATCGATCCCTGACGGAAGAGAGGCTCAGAGCTCGATTGGAGGGGACCGTCCGTGCGGTATCGGCGCTGACCGATCTCCGCGACCCGTACACGGCCGGACATCAGCACAAGGTGACTCGTCTAGCCTGCGCTGCGGCCGACGCGATGCATCTCCCCGCGGACCGTCGGGAGGGCCTGCGCGTGGCGGCCCTGCTGCATGACATCGGCAAGATCTCCGTTCCTGCCGAGATCCTTGCCAAGCCCAGCGAGCTGACGCCGGTCGAGTTCGGACTGATCAAGGCGCACCCACGAGCGGCCTACGACGTCCTTTGCAGCATCGACTTTCCGTGGCCGGTGGCGGACATCGTCCTGCAGCACCACGAGTTGCTCGACGGCTCAGGGTACCCGCAGGGCTTGCGCGGAGAAGCCATCCTGCTCGAGGCGCGAATCCTCGCCGTGGCGGATGTCGTCGAGGCCATGTGCTCCCATCGTCCCTACCGACCCGCCCTGGGTCTCTTGGCGGCGCTTGACGAACTGCGGACGAATCGAGGAGTGCTCTACGACTCGGACGTCGTCGACGCGTGCATCGGTATCTTCTCGCGAGGCGAGTTCGCATTCGCCATTTGAGCCGATGGATGCCGTCCGGACGGGCTTGACGCCTGTGATCGAGCGGCGCAGGGAGAGATCCCTGGGCTACAATGGGGGCATGAGGATCCCACGACGTCACGTGCGAAGGCCGACGGGACGGCCGTCGGCGTGGGTTGGGCTCATCCTGATCTTGTGCGCGGGGCTCCCGACGAGCGGCGCGGATCGGCCGCTTCCTGCAGAGAGCGCCTGGACGGTCGTTCGTCCGTCCGCCGTCTGGTGCGGCGACAAGAACTCCACCGTGACCATCGAGGCACACATCGACGGACTCGAAGAGGTGGATGACGTGAGCGTTACCGGGCCGAACGAGGTGTTCAGGTTGTACGACGATGGAACACACGGCGATGCCGTGTCCGGAGACTCCGTATTCACCGCGGCGGGGGTTCGGCCGTACTGCAGCACGCGCTACTCGCTTCGGTATGGAAATGCCGTGGGAACGTGGTACGGCACGCTCGAGGTGACGCAGGCCGGCGGGGACCGATGGGTCGATGAGGAGCCCCTACGGATCGGCCTTGTTCACCCCCGGTACGCCACCGCGTTCCGCTTCGAGAGCTACGGGGACGGCCTGTCGGCGACCGCCTATGCCTTCTTCATCGAGGACATCGATCGTGCGGTGTTCGATGGGTATCCCGTATCGTCCACCCCTCTTGACGTGGCGACGCGGGAGGCTGTTCGTCGGCTGTACGGCATTCTCCCAGATGAATTCGACTTCGTCCTCGTCATGCCGGAGATGCCGATGTTCGGCGCGAGCGACTTCCGAGAGGTGGCGTCGCTATCGCTTCGCGTGGCAAACGATGTCGAGTACATCGGCCTGCCGCTGTTCAATCATGGAGCGGAGTTCGGCTCCGCGGGCGCTCTTCGGGGCGTGATCTACCACTCTTTCGGCAGTCTGGACTTGGTGGACCTCGAGATGACGAACCTGTGGGGGGCCGAGATCGGGGCGCCGCTCGGACTGGCGACGGAGGTGGAGCCGGGCCGCTACCTCTGGGCTTCCTCGGCGGACGTGGGAGGACAACTCGCCTCCGTCTACGTCGCGGAAGACGGGTCCATGGGGCATTTCGAAGCCAACCCCGACGGGACGTGGCGGTTCGTCACAGCGGTCGAGAATCTGCCCTGCGCGCCCCTCGAGCTCTACACAATGGGGCTGTTGGCGGCGAACGAGGTTCCCCCCGTTCATATCCTGGTCGATCCCGATCTCACCGATCCGCTTCGAGTCACCGCGGCGTCCGTGCGGACCGTGACGATCGACGATCTCACGGCAGCCCACGGCGGCGTGCGTCCGTACCTGCCGGGCGAACGACCGCTTCCGATCTCGGTTGCGGTGGTGGTCGTGGGCGCAGAGCCGTTCACGTCGGCGGAGTATGCCTACTTCTCGCTCCTGGCCTATGAGCTGACAACCACGGCGGTCCCCGTCCCCTCGGACCTCTACGCGCCGTTCTTCTGGGCGACCGGAGGACGAGCCACGCTCAAGGTGCTCCTCCCGGTGAACGTCGCGGTCCCCGCCGGGCTGTGATCCATCGCAGTCCGCGGGGCGTGCCGCCTCGACGGACTTCAACCCCCAAGTGTCCTGCAAGGAGTGGCATGACTCATGCAGATGTCGGACCTGCGGCCGTCGTCAGTCTGCGGGAGATCACCGCGGAGACGGTCGGTGTCGTCTGCAAACTGAGCGACACGCTGTTCGAGCACCAGAAGAGGATGGTGGCTGCGAACGCCGTGTCGATCGCCGAGGCGCACTTCGAACCGAAGGCATGGTTCCGCGCCATCTACGCCGATGAAACCCCCGTCGGGTTCGTGATGCTTTACGACGATCCCGAGAAACCCGACTGCTATCTCTGGAGGTTCATGATCGGGGGGCCGCATCAGAAGAAGGGGTTTGGGCGCCAGGCAATGAATCTCATCCTCGAGCGGGCCCGGAGCCGGCCGAGTGCGGTCGAGGTGACGCTCTCCTACGTGCCGATCGAGGGGAACCCTGAACCGTTCTACAGGTGCATGGGATTCGAACCGACAGGCAAGGTCGAAGGCGGCGAGATCGTCATGCGCCGTGCGCTCTAGAGGCCGCGAGACGGAGGTTCGCTACGGTGACTCCGATTCCTGACTCGTGATCCAGGATTCAAGGTCGGCGAGCGCCGCTTCGTCAAGCGGACCGAGGATCTGGACGGCCTGCCGCACCCGCTGCTCGGAAGAGCCCGCCTGTACGGCGGGAGCCAACAGGGCGAGGCCCGCAATCTCGGGGCGAGCTTCCACCAACGCGAGGCCCAGCGCGGCGCTGTCTCCGTACACGACGAGGGTAACCCTCTTTCCGACAGCCTCCGGCTGCCGCAACAGGGCGTCGAGAGCTTCCGCCGCCGCCGCGAGATCCTCCTCTGGCGTCGCCGCCGCCTCGCCGCCGACGAAGCGCAAGACCGCGCTTCCCCGGGCCGCCAGGTACTCGGCAATCTGGCGAAGCGGTTGCGCCGCGGCGTCTCCGCCCATCTCGGCGACCGCCTTCGCGCCGAGGAGGAGGGACGCCTGGCGTGCTTCAGCAGGGGCCGTGAGAACGACGATCCAACCTGAAGGGAGCGGTATCTCGCGCTCCGCGAAGTCGCCCGGAACGATGGCGGAAGCGGTCTCATCTCGTTCGGCGTCCTGCAGGGTGAGCGCCCGAACCGCTTCCGTCAGGACGTCGATCTGTCCCAGTCGCGCTGAGACATCGGCGAATCCCGCGACCGTGGCGGCCTCCATCTGCGCCAGGAGCTCCTCACCCCGCGCCACCTGCGCCGCCTCCGTAGCAGAAAGCTCGTCGAGCTCGGTTTGCACCGTCTCCAGCGTGGATGCCTGCTGGTCCGCGAGGCGCTGGGTCTGCTCGATGAGCCCCGCCAAGTCGCGGTGGAGCGCGGCGCGCTGCACGAGGCTGTGAATCGAAAACCCAAGGAGGGCCAGGCTCAAGACCAGGGCCGCGGCAACCAGGGTCCGCGTCGACCGCCCGAGACGGGTCTCCGCCTTCTTGGCGGCGACCGCCGCACGCTCGGCGGCGGTACCCGGCACGGACCGTCTGAAGGTCCACCGAGAGCGCTTCGCTTTGCGAACGACGCTCTCAACGCGTTTGCGTTCCTCGAGTCGCTGTCGCTGCGCGGGAGTCAGGGCCGATTCGTCCTGCGCAGGAGTGCTGGACGGGCCTCGCCCGGATGGTGTTCCGGCCGCCTGGGGTGCTCCAGCGGCGGAAAGAGAG
>JAQTVA010000030.1:6688-12103 GCA_028707055.1 Candidatus Bipolaricaulis sp.
GACCACGCCGCGGGGCTCCGGGATCCCACGGCCCAAGGTAAGGAGATCGCCATGATGAAGGAAGTCCAAGAAGCTCTGGACAAGATACGGCCGATGTTGCGCGCCGACGGCGGCGACGTGGAGTTGGTCGAGGTCACCGCGGACGGGGTCGTTCGCGTTCGTCTTGAAGGCGCTTGCCACGGTTGCGCCATGTCGCGCATGACGCTCAAGAATGGGATTGAGCGCATCATCAAGGAAGAGGTTCCCGGGGTTACCGAGGTCGAAGCCGTCTAGCCTTGAAGCGATCGGCCGCCGGCGCCCTGCGACGCGGGCCGTTCTAGACCGCCGAAACCTGTTCATCCGCCGCTGCCCGCGGGGAGCGAAGAACCTTTGCTGCTTCCCGCTTGAGCGCCGCCGTGTTCGCGAGCGTGTGCCGTGCGGAGAGATGCTCGCGCTTCCATTGCAGGTGGTCCTCGCCGGCCGCCATGATGTGGTGGGCGGCCAGCGCGTCGACGTCCGGGAACTGCATCCGACACAGCGCACACGCTTGCGTTAGGGGGCGGGGCTGCCACCCGGCCAGCGAGCGGCCGAGGGCGGCCGCTTCTTCGAGCTTGGCTGGCAGGTCGGCGGCCGGCCCCTTCGCGGCATGGTGGCGGATGACATCGAGTCCCATGCCGCACCATTGGGTGATCGACTCGAACATCCGCACGACGAGATCCACCCCGTACGGATCCTCTGCGATGTAGGAGAGAATGAGGACGAGGTGCTTTCTCGCGAAGTTGTGGTGGGTGTCGTAGATCAGGAATGGGTGCATCCGATCGACGAACGCCTTCATCTGCGCGCAGAGGTGCCACCAATAGATCGGCGAGGCGAAGACAAGGACGTCGGCCGCTCGGAATGCCGGAGCGATCTCCTGGAAGCCATCCTGGACCGTGCACCCCGCAAAGGGCGGACGAAGGCACGCATTGCACCCTCGACAGGGTCCCACCGGCGTGTCGGCGAGCGAGAACTCGACGATCTCGCATGCCCCGGCCTCCCGCAATCCACGCACAAAGGCGTCGGTGAGCGTTGCTGTGTTTCCTTCCTTCCTTGGGCTTGCCTTGAGAACCACGGTCTTCACGGACAACCTCCCCTGAGGCGTGACGTCTCTTCGATTGCCCGGAGGATCATCCATCGGCGTATCGCCATCGTCTCCGCGATGGCCGGGTCGGCGCTCTCGAAGAGGATGCGCGGCTCGGATGGGACGCGTGGAGGGGAAGGGCAGCCGCCGCCCGGGCTCCGGGCGGCGGCCCAAGGGGGGGCGAGACAGTGTGGACTACGCGGGGTGCAGCTTCATTTCCAGAACTCGGATCAACTCCTCCAAGACCCGCATCCGCCCTCCTTGCACGGAGGGGCTACGATCTCCCAGAAGAAGCTCCCAACTCAGGCTTGGTCCAGCGAAGGATCGAACCCTCGCGGCAGGCCCACGTTGAGCCGCTCCCCGCGGCGTGCCGGAGTCGGCCTCATCCGACGACTCGGATTTTCCCCAGGTGGGGAGGACGAACCCTCCGCGTGCTTCTCTGGACGGAGTCTGTAGAGGAACCGGCTGGCCGAAGGCTGCCGAAGCTCCCCGAGCGGCCAAGTCGTTGTCGCCCGCGTAGATCCGGTTTCGCTGGGACAGAAGCCGCTCGAGCAGGCTTCCTTGCTTGTAGGTCAGGAGATCGCCAAGCCTCTCGATCATCGCGGCGTAGGCTTCGCGCCCGGATTCAAAGAGGATCTCGATCTCAGACCGATACGCCTCGAGACGGGCGTTGAGTTCCTCCGAGGTTCCGCGGAAGGCCAGCATCTCGGCCTTGAAGGCGGCTTTCCTCTCCGCGAGCGCGGTCTGTAGGGCATCGCGCTCCTCCACGACCTCCACCAGAGCGTCGTACAGCGCCTGCATCTGCTCGTCGGTGAGCTCCATTCGATTGACCCAGAGGATGAGATCGAGGTCCACGCCGGACGCAGTGTCCGGCGCGGCGTTCGCGTCGTCGCCCGACAACGTGGACGCCAGGACCGGAATCACCACGGCGGCGGCGACCAGAGCAAGAAACGGAATAGCCTTCCTCAGTCGTTTCATCGACACCTCCCGAGAACGAGTGCAACCGATGCCACTCTGAGCGATCGAGTTGAGGCGTCTCGGTCAGAGTTGTGGCAGTTCTGTGGGGCGCCGTCGCTCGGTTTCCGGCGGTCGGCGTGGGGGAGTAGGATCTTGATGGTGATGGGCGATGCGTGATGTCTGGGTGAACCGGGCTCCGGTGCTGACCCTCTGGGGAGCCGTGGTCGCGCGGCGATTGGGCTACGACGAGGACGAAGCGCTCACGCTCGGCCGAGCTGTCGCCGGCCGGACGGCGGCAGCGAAGGGAAAGCGCCTAGGAATCTACTCTGGGAAGACTCCCGCCGCCGCGGAGGCGTTGTGCGAACAGCGTCGGGCTCTCGGCGCTCTGCTCGTTCCGTTTATGGGGCGCACGATCCCGTGTCTGAAGACACCGGAAGGGCTGAGGCCGTTGGACGAGACCCGACCGGCGGACCCCGAGGCCGTCCGCCACTACCTTGCGGTGAAGTTCGGTGACGCTCTGGTCAACGTACGCGAGAGCCTCGAGACGCTGGCGGCGACGTACTCGCCCAAGGACCTCGAGCGATCCGCCATGGACCTGTACATGACGTTCCGGCCTTCGGGTTCGTCCGGAGTGTCGGGATGGGGACAGCGCGGACGTCTCGACCTCGAGGCCATCGATCGGTTGGCCGCTTCGCGGCGCTCCTGAGCGGGCATCCTCCCGTTCCACGCAGTCCATTCGGGAGCCGACGCGTTTCTTCCCCGGTCCTCCGGAGGCGCTCCGAGCATTCGACGCTGGAGTCTGGACGGAGGCGCTCCTCTCGTTGTAGGATCCGTCGGGGTGATGTGAGTGAAGAGGGACAAAGAGACTAGCGGATATCAACTGCCGTACGTGTCGCCGATCCTTCCCATCTACGAGCAGGAGGAACAAGCGCGCCCGAAGACCCAGCCGCGGATGACGTGGGGAACGTCGAACCTCTCTCAACTGGGGTATTTCCTCGCCGCCGCCGGCGTCATGGTCATGATCATCGACGTCATCGGAACGGTCGTCGATCGATTCAGTCTCCTCTTCCTGTGGGCGCCAATCGTCGGTGTGACGCTCGCCATCGTCCTCTGGAAGGGCTTCGCCTGGATACGTCGACGGAGAGCGTACCGGGCGAAGCCCTTTCCCCATCTTTCGGAACGGCTCGAGCGGGGTCGTGCGCGCACTACACGGGCGCCGAGGAGTTGAAGATGACCTCCCCCGAGCGAATCGTCGTTCGAACGTCAAGATCGTCATCGAGGAGCACGATGTCGGCGACGGCTCCCGGGCGCAACTGCCCCAGGTGGGTCTCTCCCAGGACGGCGGCCGGGTTCCGAGTCACGAGCTGAATCGCACGTGGAATCGGGACTCCGCTGAAGCGGACGACGTTTCGCAGAGCCGCATCGAGCGTGAGCGTGGAGCCGGCCAACGTGCCGTCGGCCAAGCGAGCGACGCCGCCGTACACCGTCCCCGCGAGGTTCCCCAAGGTGAAACGACCGTCCGCAGATCCTGCGGCGCGGATCGCATCCGTGACAAGAGAGAGGCGATCGAGCTGGCCGCGGGCGGAGAGGTCTTCGACGAGGAAGCGAACCACGTCCGGGTGGACGTGGATTCCATCGACGATCAACTCAAGGGTGACTCGGTCGTGGAACAGCGCGGCCCCGAAGATTCCCGGGGCGCGGTGATGTAGGCCCGACATGGCGTTTCCCAGGTGCGTCACATGACGCACGCCTTGTTCGATCGCCGCAAGGGCTTGTTCATAGGTGGCTTCGGAGTGGCCGATGGCCGCGATGGCGCCGACGTCTCTCACGGCCTCTAGGAGTCCGGCAGCGCCGGGGAGTTCCGGCGCCAGGGTGACGATCCGAACGCTGCTCTCGAACCCGTCGACCAGCTCTCGAAACCCCTTCCCATCCGGGGGACGCAGGAAGGCCCGATCGAGCCCTCCGCGCTTCGCTGCAGAGACATACGGGCCCTCAAGGTGAACGCCGAGGAGGCCGCGACTTGGGCGGTCGGCAAGCGTCGTCATCGCTTGACGAAGTCGAGCGGATTCCATCGGAACAAGAGAGGCGACGGCGCGTGTGGTGCCGTGTGCGGCGTGGAAGTCGAGCGCGGTCTTCACGGCGTGGAGCGAGCCGTCGGCGAAGTCCGCGCCGGCTCCTCCGTGCACATGGAGATCGATGAGGCCCGGAACAACCCAACACCCCGCGGCATCGATCACGAGGTCTCCCGGTGCCGGCTCGACAGGCCCGACTCGCACGACCCGGTCTCCGATGACGAGGACGTCGGCTTCAGGTTCGCGTTCGTCTGGAAGGACGCAATGACCGCCGACGATCGCGATGCGCCGTGGAGCCGTCTCTGGCGTCGTCATCCTTCCCTCTTTCGACTCGGGCGACGGTCTCTTCCCTGTCCGAACCGACGAGCAGCAAAGCCCGGATCGTTTGCAGCATACACGATTCGACATTCGGAAACGTCGTATCGAACGGCAGACTACGAGTCGCGCGGCGACTCCGTCGGGAAGGGCGCGACAAGCGCGGTTCGTCGCAGCCGGAGGGTGGTATCGACAACCCATCCCACCGCCGCCAGGAGCGCCGCGAAGGCGATGATCGGGAAGACGATCCGTCCAGTGTCCGCGGCCGCTCCCATGCGCGGCGACAGAGCCGTCGCAATCAGAGCGAAGTCGTAGATGCCATGAATCAGAACAGCGGCGATGGCGTACGGGGCAAGGGACTTCCGGCGATCCGGAGCAAGGCGGGCGATCGCGATGCCGTAGCCGAGCAGGGCGCCCGTGGAAGCGTTCATCGGGACCGCCGTCGCCGCCCGGAGGGCGGCGGTCCACCATCCCCCTTGGAGGACGTACAGCGCGTTTTCCAGCACGCCGAAACCGAGAGCCGCCGTGATCCCGTACACGAGGCCGTCCGCGCGACGGAGCAACCCGGGGCGTCGTGCGCTGTACCCGCGGATCACAAGGAGCTTGAGCAGCTCCTCCGGGATCGCCGTCACCGCGAAGGCCCCGATCGCGGCTGCGGCCCAGGGCGAGGAGATCGAGGCCAGGGACGCGAGGACCACGACGGCCATCGCCGGGAGTGCCGAGAGAACACCGAAGAAGAACGTACCTGCAAGAGCCAGCGGAGGCTTGCGCCGGGCGTTGCGGCGGGCGAAGCACCCGACCAGAAGGAGGATCGGAAGGACTGTCAACGCGCCGGCGAGGACCAGCCTTCCCGTCACCGATCCCTCCCTGTGCTCGCCGCTCACGTCTGCGGCGTAGCCGTTGTCTATCCGAACGCGGCTATGTTACATCATCGGGGAGGTAGATAGCGAACCGACACCATGGATCGCCGTC
>JAQTVA010000186.1 GCA_028707055.1 Candidatus Bipolaricaulis sp.
TCTCGCCGAAGCTTGCGTTGGTGACGTGCGCGTTCATGCCGGTCTCGGTCCTCGTGTTCGAGCGCGTCGTGCGCCCGATGCAGAAGCACTCCACGAAGGCGATGGAGTCGCTCGCGGCGACGAACGCCGCGATGCAGGACGCGATCCGCGGAGCGCCGATCGTACGTGCGTTCAACCTGCAGCGCCTGCTCAGCGAGCGGTTCTACGCCCTCGCCGCGGCCGTGGAACGTCACGCGATGGCGAATCAGAAGAAGAGGATCCTCGCCTGGATCCCGTTCCTCATGCTTCGCTACATCCCGCAGCTCGTCGTTCCGCTCTACGGTGGCTACATGGCGTTCCGCGGCGAGATCTCACTCGGTACGCTTCTCGCTTTCGACTGGCTGATCTGGTTCGTGTTCCTCCCGCTCGAGGCCCTGCTCGCCTGGATTCGCGAGCTGCGGGAGACGAGTCCCGCCTTGAAGCGGTGCTACGACATCCTCGACGCCGCCCCCGAGCGCCTCGGCGGCAACCTCGTTCCGGCTTCCTCGCGGGGCGTTGCGATCGCGTTCGACCGTGTTACGTTCTCGTACGGAACTGGAGTGAGAGTGCTCGACCAGCTGTCCTTCGGCGTCCCCACGGGACGGACGGTCGCCTTGGTGGGTTCGAGCGGGTGCGGGAAGAGCACGGTCCTTCGCCTTCTCTGTGGGCTGTACGAACCGTGCGACGGAGAGATCCGGGTCTTCGGCGAGCCGACTTCGGGTGCGGACCTCGCTTCGCTCCGGTCGCGCGTCTCGCTCGTGGCTCAGGACACCCACCTCTTCCCGGGTTCGATCGCCGACAACATCGCGATGGCGAAGCCGGGGGCGACGCGAGGCGAGGTCGTCGCGGCGGCCGAGGCAGCCGGCGCCCACGGTTTCGTGTCGGCCCTCTCCAAGGGCTACGACACCCCCGCTGGGGAGCTCGGCCATCGTCTCTCCGGAGGGGAGAGGCAGCGCATCGGCTTGGCCCGCGCCTTTCTGAAGGACGCCCCGATCCTCCTCCTCGACGAGCCGACCGCCTCGCTCGACACGGAGTCCGAGGCGCACGTACTCGGCGCAATCCTCCGCCTCTGCGAGGGGAGAACGACTTTCATCGTCTCGCACAGGCTCTCGACTCTGCGCGACGCCGACGAGATCTTGGTGCTCGCCGACGGTCGCATCCGCGAGCGAGGGACCCACGAAAGCCTCTTGCAGACCGACACACTCTACCGACGGCTCTACGAGCAGCAGGCGACAATCCCCCGGGAGCCGGTCTTTGCCTGTGAGGGCGCGGCATGACGCAGCGACCGATGCCTCCCTTCCTGCGTGTGCTGTCGCTGACAGGGCGGCGCTTCCCGACCTACGCCGCCGGGGTCATCGTGTGGGGAGCGACGATTGCCTTCTGCTTCAACTTGGTGATGGCGCTCGTCTTCAAGGATGTCATGAACGCATCGGCAGCCGGCAATTTGGGCCTGCTCGTCCGCGCCATCGCTCTCGCACTCGGTACGTTCTTCCTCGGGATGCCGGTCGCCAGCTTGGCGCAGTACCTGGACGCGTTCTCCACGTACCGCAGCAAGACGGTCGCCCGCGAACGGCTGTTCGCGAAGCTCGTCGGGATTCCCCTCTCGCGGATCGAAGGGACCCACAGCGGCGATCTTGTTTCGCGTGCGACGAACGACCTGGACGCGACGTTCAACCTGCTGAGCGGGCTTTCCGACTTCTCGACAGCGCTCTTCATGGGGGCGATCGGGTTCGGGATCCTCTTCGCCCTTTCCTGGAAAGTCGGTCTCGCCGGTCTCGCCGTGGGCCTCTTGCTCCTCGCCCTCTCGATCCCGGCTGCGCGGGTTCTCAGGCGTCGCAGCGAAGCGGTTCAGCGATCGCTCGGCGCGCTGACCGAGCGGCTGTCGGACCTTCTGGCCGGGCTTGCGGTCGCACGGATGCTTGGGCGGGAGCACGACGTTCATCGGGCTTACGCCGACGCTTCGTCGGACGTCGCGGCTCGGAAGATCGCCCAGACCCAGGCGCAAGCCGCGTTCGACGCCGCGCAGGGACTCGTCGGCTGGGCGCAGTCGCTCGGGCTCTTGACTCTCGCGCTCCTTCTCTTCCGCAACGGCGAACTCCTCGTCGGCGCCGTGTGGGCCGTCGTGCGCATCCAGGGGAACGCCTCGTGGCTCTTCCAGTCGTTCGGCCAGTTCATCACAGGAATCCAGAAGGGGATGGCCGGCGGGAAACGCGTCTTCGAGGTCCTCGACGAGCCGCTCGAGCAGCCCAGCAAGCATCCGACACCGGTTGCGCCTACGGCGGCGGTCCTCGTCGTGCGAGATCTTCGGTTCGACTACGCGGTGGACGGAACCGCCAAGCCCGCGCTGCGCGGCGTCAGCCTCTCGGCCTCGGAGGGTGAAGTCGTCGCGCTCGTCGGACCGAGCGGCGGCGGCAAGTCTACGCTCGCGAAACTCCTTCTGGGTCTCTACCCCGAGTACGAGGGCGAGATCGTCATTTGCGGTAGGGATCTTCGCGACGCTGACCTGGCCGAGGCACGCGATCGGATCGGCTACGTGCCGCAGGATGCGCACCTGTTCGACGGGACGATCGAGGAGAGCATCGCGATGGGACGCCCCGGCGCGACGCACGACGAGATCGTGCGCGCGGCGACCGCCGCCCATGCCCACGGCTTCATCCTCGAGCAGCCGGAGGGGTACGCGACGAAAGTCGGGGAGCGAGGGGCCAAGCTGTCCGGCGGCCAGCGGCAGCGGATCGCCATCGCCCGCGCCCTCCTGAAGGATGCGCCGATCCTCCTCCTCGACGAGGCGACGTCGGCCCTCGACGCGGAGTCGGAGCGGCTCGTGCAGAAGGCGCTCGAGACCCTGATGAAGGGACGGACAACGCTGGCCGTCGCCCACCGTCTCTCCACGATCCAGGCGGCGGATCGCATCCTCGTCATGGACGGAGGGCGGATCGTCGAACAGGGAACTCACGCTGAGCTCCTGGCGGCGGGGAAGG
>JAQTVA010000187.1 GCA_028707055.1 Candidatus Bipolaricaulis sp.
GTGGTCGAACACACTTACCGGATGCCGTTCGTCGAGCACGCCTACCTCGAGCCAGAGGCCGGCGTGGGTTGGGTCGACGAGCAGGGCGTGATCAACCTGCGCATCTGCACCCAGGTGATCGAGCACTTCCGTACCGTCGCGAAGGCCCTAGGGATCCCGCAGAACAGGGTTCGCGTCCAGGGCGCCATGGTCGGCGGCGGGTTCGGGAGCAAGGAGGACGTGACGGTCGAGATCTTCCTCGCCCTCCTCGCTCGGGCGACGGGACGGCCGGTGAAGCTCGTGTACACACGCGAGGAGTCGTTCCTCGCCTCGGCAAAACGTCACCCGTTCACGATCACCCACCGCACCGGCGTGAAGCGCACAGGGCGGATCACGGCGAGCGAGATCCGGATGACGGCCGACTCGGGCGCCTACCCGTACCTCTCTCCGTACGTGCTCCTCTACGCGACGGGGATGGCGACAGGGCCGTACAGGATCGACCACGTCCACGTCGACTCGGTCGCCGCGGCGACGAATCAGCCGTTCACGAGCGCGTTCCGCGGCTTCGGCGGTCCCCAGGCGGCGTTCGCCTACGAGTCGCAGATGGACGAGATCGCGAAGGTCCTGTGGATGGATCCGCTCGAGGTGCGCCGCGTGAACTACCTGAAGACGGGCGACGCGACGGCGACGGGGCAGACGATCCGCTCGGCGGCGTGGTCGGAGGAGTGCGCGACGCGGGCGCTCGCCGCGCTCGGCGAGCGGACGCCCGACACGCCGACGCGGAAGGTCGGCCGCGGGTTCGCGAACTACTTCCAGAGTTACGGGCGGATCACGTGGTTCCACGACACGTCGCGGGCGTGGGTGGGGATGGAGTTGGACGGCACCGTCGTCATCCGCTGCGGGGTGCCCGACATCGGCGCGGGGCAGTCGAACTCGCTCTGCCAGATCGCAGCCGAGGTGCTCGGTGTGCCGCTCGAGCGGGTGACCATCTACTCGACGGACTCGGCGGTGACGCCGCTCGCGGGCACGTCGACGGCGACGCGCCAGCTGTACATGTCGGGGAACGCGGTGCTCCAAGCGGCGAGCGTCGTCCGCGCGAGCCTCGTGAAGCAGGCGGCGGGGATGCTGGGCGTAGAACCGGAAGGCGTTGACCTGGGGGATGGAACTGCGTTCGTGGTACGCGGTGCGCGGGCGGAAGGTTCGCAGTTCGCAGTGCGCGGTTCCGAGAGCCAGGCCAGCGGCAGCCCCGGGAGCGCGGAGAGAGCCATCCCGATCGCGGAGGTAGCGGCGAAGGCCGCCGCCGGCGGGCTGCCGCTCGCCCACCTCGCGCAGTTCAACGCCCCGTTCACCGACGGGATCGACCCGAAGACCGGGCAGGGCGACATCTGGCCGGACTTCACGTTCGGAGCGCAGGCGGTCGAGGTCGCCGTGGACACGGAGACGGGCGAGGTCGAGCTTCTGAAGAGCGTCGCCTGCCACGATGTGGGACGCGCGATCAACCCGGCTGCGGTGCGCGGGCAGATCGCCGGCGGGAGTCACCAGGGGCTCAGCTACGCGCTGATGGAGGAGTACGTCGTCGAGAAGGGGATCACGAAGACGCCGTCGCTGGCCGAGTACCTGATCCCCACGTCGTGCGACTTCCCGGACACCGAGGTGATTGCGCTCGAGTCGGGGACAGGCGTCGGTCCGTTCGGGGCGAAGGGAATCGGCGAGCCGGCGCTCACGCCCGCCGCGCCGGCGGTGGCGAACGCCGTCGCTGACGCGCTCGGCGTACGAATCTTCGAGCTTCCGTTCACCCCGGAACGGGTGCTCAAGGCAGTCGAACGGAGTCGGGGAGTCACGCGGCCGGACAGGCGATGGTAGGAGTCGGAGCGCGTGGTCCGGAGTGCGCGGTGCGTGGTTCGGAGTTCGCGGTTCGCAGTGCGCGGTGCGTGGTTCGGAGTTCGCGGTTCGCAGTGCGCGGGGCGCAGTGCGTGGTGCGGGGTCCGGGGTTCGCGGTGCGCGGTTCGCGGTGCGGGGTCGCGGGGAGGGAAGAACGGTTCGTTGGGTTCGTTGGGGTCGTGGGGTTGGAGAGGCGTCCGGGGTGCGCGAACGGACGTAGCGTCTATGCGCTCGATTCTCACATGAGAGCGCACTGCACCCTTGTGTGCGACGTCCGTGTCGGGGGAGCGGGTTCGCGGTGGAACATCGGAAGCCGGTGTGAGGGATGACGACGAGAATTGTGACGGGTAATCAGGCGGTGGCGCTGGGGGCGCTGCGCGCGGGCGTGAAGGTTGTGACGGGCTACCCCGGCACGCCGTCGACGGGCGTGGTGGAGCAGCTGCTCACGATGGACCTCCCCGGCCGGCACGTCGAGTGGTCGACGAACGAGAAGGTGGCGTTCGAGATCGCGGCGGGCGCGGCATGGGCCGGGCAGCGGGCGCTCGTGACGATGAAGATGTCGGGGGTCAACGTCGCCTACGACGCCCTGATCTCGATCGCCTACTCGGGGACGAACGGCGGGCTGGTCGTCTTCGTCGCCGACGATCCCGGGGTGAGCGCGGGGATGGCGGAGCAGGACTCGCGCGGGTTCGCCCTCCTCTCGGACCTGCCGATGCTCGAGCCGGCATCGGTGGCGGAGGCCTACGAGCTGGCGACTGCAGCGTTTGAAGTCTCCGAGCGGGCGCGGACCCCGGTCTTCCTCCGCCTGACCACAGCGGTGGCGCTGACGCACTCGACTGCCGATGTACCGGACGCTGTTCCGCTAAAGCCGGTGCTTGACGTGATCCTCGAGCGCGACATCGCCCGCTACACCAAGGCGGGCGCGAGGATCTGTCTCGATCAGCACCGCGACTTGATCGAGCGCCTGGCGAAGGCGGGCGACGTGATCCGCGAGATGGGACTGAACGACCTCGCCCTCGCGGGGAAGCCGGGCGGCTTCGGCGTCGTCGCGGTGGGCCCGACGTACGCTTACTTGGCCGAGGGCCTTGCCGCCGCCGGGCTCGGACCAGGCCAGGTCTCGATCCTGAAG
>JAQTVA010000188.1 GCA_028707055.1 Candidatus Bipolaricaulis sp.
ATCGTCTCGCTCACGCCCGCGAACGTGATCTCGTACCCCAGACGGTCGAGGCCGGCGGACCAGACTCCGACGTTGGCGGCGTACGAGTCGCTGAGCACGAACAACACCGAGAGGCCGTCCGCAAGATCGGGAACGGCCCCACATGGCCCAACTCCGACCAGGATGCTGAATCCCACGAGCAGTACAACAACCGACCATCTCCGCACGGACGCACCTCTTGGAGCAATATAGGTTCTGCGAAGGAGTGAAGGCCGAAGCCGTCTCGGCGCCGTCTCAGCCAGCGCGGCGCTCCCCGTCGCCTCCAGCACCGCCGGGAAGAGACTACCCAACCCACCCAGCCAACCGTGTGGTGCACCCCGGAGGAGACGACCTCGTCCCGGCGGAGGATGCGGGGCGACGCATCGCGGGGCATAGCCCCGACGGAGTCGGCCGAAACCTGCCCCCCTGCCCGACCGGCCGAGCCGCGTTGGTCCGTTAGGCCTCGCGGGGTACACTCCGTTGAGGCTGTCAAGCAGCAGAGACTGCGCCGAGATCGCGAGAGGAGCTGAGGGGAATGCCCGGAATCCCGATCCAGTATCCGCTCTTGGCCATGGCCTTGCTTCTGCTCCTGGGCGTCCTCACCAGCAAGACCTCCGAGAGACTGGGCATTCCCGCGCTCGTCTTCTTCCTGTTCGTGGGAATGCTGGCCGGCTCTGAGGGCATCGGAGGAATCGAGTTTGATGACCCTTACTTGGCCTACTCCCTCGGCATGTTCGCATTAACGTACATCCTGTTCGCCGGCGGACTCGATACGGCGTGGTCGAGCGCACGCTCGGTCCTTCCGACGGCGCTTCTTCTCGCCACCTTCGGGGTCGCCCTGACGGCCACCCTCGTGGGCGTGTTCGCCGTCTTCGTCCTCGACTTCCCGTGGCTGGACGGACTTCTGCTGGGCGCCGTGATGTCCTCGACCGACGCGGCAGCCGTGTTCGCTGTGCTGCGCTCACGACGGGCCCGGCTCAAAGGGCGACTTCGCCCGTTGCTGGAGTTCGAGTCGGGCAGCAACGACCCGATGGCGGTCTTCCTCACCGTGACCATCATCGGTCTGATCGCCGATCGGACGACATCGTGGACGAGCGCCGTGCCGACCTTCTTCACCCAGATGCTGTCTGGGGGAGCCGTCGGCCTCCTTGCAGGGTATTCGATCCTCGCCATCATCCGCCGGATTCGGCTCGAGACGTACGGGCTCTACCCTGTCCTCACCATGTCTCTCGCCCTCCTGGGGTTTGCCGTAGCGACCGCCGTCGGGGGCAGCGGGATCCTCGCTGTGTACGTCGCCGGGATCGTGTGCGCAACCCGTCCCATGCCAAGGCGTAACCTCATCATGGGATTCCACGACGGGCTCGCTTGGCTGATGCAGATCACGATGTTCGTCGCCCTGGGGCTGCTCGTGTTCCCGTCGCGCCTCGTCCCGATCGTCGGCCCCGGACTCGCGCTGTCCGCGTTCCTCATGTTCTTCGCGCGTCCCGTGTCTGTCGCCCTGTGCACGCTGGGAAGCGGGCTCTGCGCCAAGGAGAAGCTCCTTGTCGGATGGTGCGGCCTGCGCGGCGCGGTCCCCATCGTCCTGGCGACGTTTCCGCTCTTGGCTGGAACTCCCCTGGCGGACCGGACGTTCAACCTCGTCTTTTTCGTCGTGCTGACGTCGTCGCTCCTACAGGGCTCTTCCATCGGCCTGCTGGCACGCTGGCTTGGCCTCGTCGAGCCCGAAGCGGCGGGAACTCCCGACCCCGTCCCGTAGCGTTGTGAATCGTGGTCTCAGTCGCCGCTCGGCGGCTCTGGGAGGGCCGTTCGGATGATCTTGATGACGATGCCCGAGGACGTCGGATCGGGGCAACGGACGTACTCCGTCGTCACGCCATCGGGATCGATCTCCTTCTCGTACGGCGTCCCCGGGTACAGCCACGGGAAGGTGACTCCGGTCTCCAGGGCGCGCAGCACGCCGGACAGGCTGTCCCGAAGCCACGGACAGAGAAGGCCGAAGTCTTCTGGGTAGCGGAATCTGTGGCCCGCCTCGTAGTCGCCATACATCCAGGCGCAGATCCCTTCCTTGAGGAGGTCGGGATGCGAGCCGTCAGCTCGTGGCTTCCCGCCCTTGCCCTGAAAGATCTCAAGCTCGAACTTGTACTTGCGCATCACGTCCTCCGTGACAATCGTACTGCAGCCCACGGTCCGTGGTCAGGATGAGTTCGTTGAGTTCGTTGAGTTCGTTGGGTTCGTGGAGTTCGTTGGCTCCGTGGGGAAACGACCGGGAACAGCGTCCTAAGTCCGAGACCCGCTACGCTCGGTCCGTCAGCCGGAGGCTGCATCGACTCAGCCTCTTGCCATTCCGCGCTTGTGCTCGATCATCCCGGCGAGCGAGAGAGCGGTGCCGAGCCCGGCAGACACGCCCAGCGCGAACCCCAACAAGAACCCCCACGGGCGCGGCGTCGCCGACCACCCGAGGAGCGGCGACAGCACCATCCCCAACGCTCCGAGAGTCGCCAGGAACGATCCCCACGCAATCTTCTTCCGTGTCTCCATCCACACCTCGCCACACTATACGCGGTCGGTAGGGTTCCTGACACGCGAAGGCTGTACCGGATCGGCCATCCAGGGGCTGTCAGTCCATACGCCCTGAGCGAGAGTGGGACGCGCGACGCGCGTCCTGTTGAGTCCACCTGCCGCTCTCACGAGGAGCGCTGTAGAATGGACCTATGAAATCGACATTCCTATCGCAGCGCATCAACTTCCTCGGCCCCGCATCGCTGATCGTAGGAGAGCAGAAGATCGCCGGAGAAGCCCTGATGTGCGGCACGCTCTACGTCGAAGTCGGAGCAGCGGCAGGCTTCGTTGCCGCATCGTCGCACGCGGGTTTCAGGCCTTCAGACGTCAACGGCAGCTTCAGGGTGGGCGAGGCGACGGCTCTGTCCACGATCAAGACGGGGGCGGCCGAGATTGTGTGGAAGAACCA
>JAQTVA010000189.1 GCA_028707055.1 Candidatus Bipolaricaulis sp.
TCGCCCGCTACCGGAACCGGATCGTGAACATCCATCCCGCCGACACGGCGGCGTATCAGGGCCCGGACGGGTACCGGTGGGCGTTCGAGCAGCGGCTCCCGGAGACGGCGATCACCGTCCACCTCGTCGACGAGGGAGTCGACACCGGGCGGGTGTTGGCGCAGGAGACGGTGTCGTTGCGTGGCACGACGACGATCGACGAGGTGCGGCGGCGCGGGCTCGAGATCGAGCACGCGTTGTACAGCCGGACGCTCCGGACGTGGTTCGAGGAGGAGAGCCGATCGTGCGACGCGTCGGCCGGCGGGAGGGCATCGTGTGCGGAATCCTAGGGATCTGGGGACGCTCGGAGGTGGCCGCCGATCTGATGCTCGGACTCACCACCCTGCAGCACCGCGGCCAGGACGCGGCGGGAGCGCTCACGTTCGACGGCGCGTTTCACGTCAAGATCGGCCGCGGCCTCGTGAGCCGGGTGTTCGAGGATCGCCACCTCGAGCGGCTGCGCGGAACGTGGGGACTGGGCCACGTTCGCTACGCCACCATGGGATCGACGGACGTCGAGGACGCGCAACCCGTGCACGTCAACTATCCGTACGGCCTGGCGATGGTTCACAACGGGAATGTCGTCAACTTCGCCGAGCTGCGCGAGAGGCTCTACACGGAGCACCACCGTCTCGTGGACACGTCGAACGACGTCGCCCTGATCCTGTACGCGTTTGCCGCAGAGCTGGAGCGGCGGGACCTTCGCTCCCTGACGGTGGACGACCTGTTCTCGTGCGTCGACGCCACGCAGCGCGCGATCCACGGGGCGTACGCGGTGATCTGCTTGATCGCCGGGCGTGGGCTGCTGGCGTTCTCGGATCCCCACGGAATTCGGCCGCTCGCCCTCGGAGTGCGTGAGACCCCGGCGGGTCCAGAGTATGCCCTCGCGTCGGAGACGACATGCCTCGACTACCTCGGCTTCAGGCTCGAGGGAGACGTCAGCGCCGGTGAGGCCGTGTTCATCGACGCCGGAGGGGCGGTCCATCGACACCGTGGGTTGAGACAGAAGCCGGCGTTCTGCGTGTTCGAGTACATCTACTTCGCGCGCGAGGACTCGGTGTTGCGCGGGCGGGTCGTCGCCGCCGAGAGGGAACGGATGGGGCGTGCCCTGGCGGACGCCGTCCGCCGGGCGGGGCTTCGCCCCGACGTTGTCATCGACGTGCCGGCCTCCGGGTTCCTGTTTGCCGCGAGCCTGGCCGAGGCGCTCGGGGTCCCCTTCCGACGCGGACTGGCGAAGAACCATCACATCGGGCGGAGTTTCATCCTCCCCACCGACGAGGAGCGTCAGCGAATGGTCCGGCTGAAGCTGAACCCGATCCGTGGGATCCTCGAAGGGCGGCGCGTCGCCGTGGTCGACGATTCGATCGTTCGCGGAACCACGTCGCGCCGTCTCGTCGAACTCCTCCGCAGTGCAGGAGCGAAAGAGGTCTATGTGGTCAGCGCCGCGCCTCCCGTCGTGTCTCCGTGCGTCTACGGGATCGACATGTCCACGACGGGAGAGATCATCGCCGCGAATCGAACGGTCGATGACGTGTGCCGGATGATCGGGGCCGATGCCGTGGTGTACCAAGAGCTTTCGATCCTGCGCGCGCTGTACGGGGATCTGCCCTGTTGCGATGCTTGTTTCTCGGGCGAGTACCCGACGGGCGTCGACCGGGACGCGCTCGAAGGGATCCGCCGGGAGAAGGAGGACGCGGGACGCTGAGGCCCGCCGCGGCGCTACAGGATGGCCGCGAGCCTCTCGGCCGTTAGCTCGGTCGGGTGACCGGCGTAGCGAATGACGCCCTGGCGGTCGATCACGAAGGTGCGCGGGATGCCAACATCCTTGCCGTCGAGCCCGTACAGCGCGGTCAGCGGGCTGCCGCTCTTTCCGCCGGGCTCCCACACGGAGAGGAAGGCGTCGTACCCGCCGTCCTCGAGAAAGTCGATCGCGTCCTGCTCCGCGGCGTCGGTACTGACTACCACGGCGACGACTCCGACGTCGGCGTACTCGCGGACCAGCCCATCGAGGTGGGGCATGCTGGAACGGCACGGCGTGCACCAGGCGCCCCAGAAGTCGAGGAGAACGATCTCCCCGCGATGGTCAGAGAGGGTCAGGACTCCGCCGTCGGTCGTGTGCGCGGTGAAGTCGGGGGCGCTGTCGCCGACGAGGATGCCGACGGGCGGGCCGCTCTCGTCCGCCGTGATCGTCAATCGGTCCGTCTCCAGGTCGCCGTGGGCATCCGTCAGCGTGAGCACGGCCTCGTACGTGCCGGCGTCATAGACGTGGTGGACGATGACGTCGAGGTCGGACCCGAGGGCCGCGGCGGACCCATCGCCGAAATGGAGCTCATACGTCGCGGAGAGGTCATCGGGAAGCACCGAGTACGAGAGATCGAACGCGACGTCGAGCGGCGAGGGGCCGGTGACGACGGGCGCCATGAGAACGGCGATCGGTCCCTCGGCATCCGTGCACCCCGCGAGGAGTCCCACGGCCAGAGCGAGGCCGAGGGCCCGGATCCCGAAACGGACGACGCGAACGTTCATGGGATGAGCGTCGGTCCGCGAGGAGCGGACGACAACGACCCTTGGGTAGAGGCGGAATGACACTCCTCCGGCCTTCCGCAGCCGCGCGTGTCCCCCGGGGGGAGAAGACCGACGAGGCGTCGTCGGGGGCCGCGTGTCCGTGGAGAAGCGCTGTTGACTCCGCGCCAACCCGCCGCTATGATCGCCGATAGGAGCCTGCGATGGTGCGAAAGCGACAGCGCAACATGCCTCTTCTGATCTACATTCCTGTGCCCCGATAAGGGGCGCTTCTCCGTTTGTCTTTCGGCGGTTTCGAGTGGGCGTGGCTTGCTGTGAGCCTTGTTGGCTTCCTGGGCAAGGAGAGAGCATGAAGCGGTACGAGAAGCTGGAGCGGGACCCGATCGCGCGGGAACTGGAGATCCTCGA
>JAQTVA010000190.1 GCA_028707055.1 Candidatus Bipolaricaulis sp.
TCGTCGCCCTGGTTGTCGCCATGGGCCTCGTGCGCGTGGTCACGATCCTCGTCGGCGCCCTGATCGACATCCGCCACCGCTTCTCGATCCAAGCGCTGTTACGGAGGAACCTCCTCGCGGCGATCCTAGCGAAGCCGGGGGCGAGATCCCTGCCCGGCCCGGTCGGCGAGGCGCTCAACACCCTCCGCGACGACTCCGAAGCGATCGAGAACCTCCTGAGCTGGCTGATCGACCAGATCTCCTTCGCCGTCTACGGAGCGGTGGCGCTTGGCATCCTGTTCGCCATCGACGCGAAGATCACGTCGATCGTCGTCCTCCCCCTCTTGTTGGTCATCGTCGGCGCGCGTTGGGTGTCGAGGCGGGTCCGGCACTTCCGCGAAGCGAGCCGCCGTGCTACGGAGCGCGTCACCGGCGCCATCGGCGAGGCGATGGACGGAGTCCAGGCCATCCAACTCGCCGGCGCCCAGGCCCACGTCACGGCGTACATCGAAGCGCTCAACCGCGAGCGGCTGCGAGCCACCGTGCGAGACCGACTCCTGTCCCAGTCGTTCCACTCGTTCTTCTGGAACGCGGCGACGCTCACCACGGGACTCATCCTCCTGGCTGCGGCCGATGGCCTCCGCGGCGGGACGTTCACCGTCGGCGACTTCGCGCTGTTCGTGACCTACGTCGGCGTCGTGACGGAGTTCATGGCCGCGTTCGGCGACTTCCTCATCCACTTCCAGCAGGCCCGGGTGTCTCTCGAGCGCATGGCAAGCCTGATTGGCGGAACCCGCGACGACGTCGTGGCGAGCCATCCGATCTACCTTTCCGGCTCCCTTCCTGAGGTCCCTGCCTCCCCGGCCCTCGTCGACCCGCTCCATCGTCTGACGGTCGAACGACTCCGCGTTGACTGGCCGCGAGGGGAAGGCGAGGTCGGATTCTCCGTGCACGACGTCTCCTTCTCGGTCCATCGCGGCGAGTTCGTCGTGATCGCCGGCCGGATCGGCTCAGGGAAGACGACGCTTCTCCGTGGAGTCCTCGGGCTCCTTCCCACTGCGTCGGGCCGCGTGCTGTGGAACGGTGTCCCGGTGGCAGATCCGCCGACGTTCTTCGTCCCACCGCGCTCCGCGTACACGCCCCAGGTCCCCCAGCTGTTCAGCGACTCCTTGCGCGACAACGTCCTGATGGGACGAGCGACGAACGCGGCCGGGCTCGACTCCGCCCTCCGATTCGCGGTCCTGGAGGAGGACGTCGCAACGCTCGCTAACGGGCTCGACACCGTCGTCGGAGCGCGCGGCGTCAAGCTCTCCGGCGGACAGCGCCAGCGAGCGGCGGCAGCTCGCATGTTCGTTCGCGACCCCGAGCTTCTCGTCTTCGATGACCTCTCGAGCGCGCTCGACGTCGAGACCGAGAAGGCCCTCTGGGAGCGCACGCTGGGCCGCCACGACCGCACGTGCCTCGTCGTCTCGCACCGGCGTCCCGCGCTGCGGCGAGCCGATCGCATCGTGCTCCTCAAGGGAGGCCGCGTCGAGGCCGTGGGATCGCTCGACGAGCTGCTGGCCACGAGCGACGAGATGCGCGCCTTGTGGAGAGAGGCCGATTGCGGGTCCACGGCGATCCCATCGGGACCAGAAGCCGTGGAGTGCGTCGAGCAGGTCCCGTAACCTCCGTTGGGTCGGGCCTTCCTCGCTGTGTAATGCGCGTTACGCTAGACAGGTATTGACTTTGCGCGATGCGGGGTGTAGCCTCGTGAGGCTGGCGAAGAGGGTTTGGGGGAAGGACTGCGACTGGGAGGTGCATGTGGACACAACGACGTTCATTGCAGTGTTGGTCGGGGCGCTCGTCGCGGGCTTGGCCCTCTTCCTGCTGGTCGGCGCCCCGGCGGAAGAGCCGGTTCCGTTGGTTCTCCCCGAGGCCACAGACGCATCGGTCGCCGGCACGTATTGGGAGCCGGTATCCGCAACGAAGCCCGCGTCCGTGACGTTCGTCACGCCGACGGCATCCGCCTCGCCCCCGGTCTACTCCTCGTACGTTCCAGGGTATGAACCCACCGGCGGGTGTTCGACCTGCTCAACTTCGATGGCGAAGCCAGCAGGCCAGCCTGAGGTCGTTCTCCCCGCAACGAGCCCGACGCTGGCCGGCGGTTGCGGGAGCCCGATTGCACCGTGCGGCGGCCGACCGTCATGCGGAATCTCCCCCTGCCCTTTGCCGACTTCAACATGCGCAACCCCGTGTCCCCCGGCGAGCTGCTGGGGAGGGTGCCGTACGGACTGCCAGGAGCACGCCTGCGGAGTGCGTCCACAGATCAACCGGAACATGTCGCTGTGCGTGGACGAATGCTCGTTCGTCCAGCTGCACGCTTCCGTGCCGCACCCGATCTGCCGCGGCATGCGATTCGAGTGGGCGGCGACAAAGGGTTTCTTCCTCGACGCCACGTCCAGTGACCCCATCTACTTCGCGCCCACGACGTACTTCCCGGATGGGGAGAACGTCTGGGTCACGCTGACCCTGACGGACGCGCAGGGCATCCGCTACACGGACCAGGTCGAGATCCACGTGAACGACCTCCGCTAGCAGGTCGCCTCGAGAGCGAGAGCATGCCTCTGCGCGCGGTCTTGTTCGACATGGATGGCACGGTTTTCGATTCACACCTCGACTGGCTCGAGCTTCGCCGCTCCATGGGGCTCCACCCGGACGGGCGGCCGATCCTGGCCCAGCTGGAGGACGCTAGAGCAGAGGACCGCTCCCGCTGTCTCTCCATCCTGCACGCCGCCGAGCGCGAGGGAGCGGAGCGCGGCGAGCTGGTTCCCGGGGCGCGTGAGTTGGTCGCCGGACTCCGAGACCACGGCGTGGCGTGTGTGCTCGTGACGAACAACTCCCGCGAAAGCACCGACACCGTTCTCGCGCGTCACCCGCTCCCGTTCGACCTCGTGATGACGCGCGACGACGGGGCGATGAAGCCCGATCCCAAGGCCTTCCTGCTCC
>JAQTVA010000191.1 GCA_028707055.1 Candidatus Bipolaricaulis sp.
TCGTGCGTTCGCGCCCGTTCCAGATCGGCACTCGGGAGAGCTACTCGTCGAGCGAGCCCTGGAAGGGAACGCACATCGTCGCCGTCGCGCCGGCGCTTGTGCGGATCGACCTAAATGCGGAGGCCACCGCAAAGGATCTCGGCCCCGTTCTTCTGGCACCGACGTCCCGCTCGTTCCAGTGGGGCAACTACTCGTTCCTCGATCTGCACAGCGAGACCAAGGGCGGAGACAACGCGGACGGTGACGTGCTCTATTGGGTGGGCTATATCGGCTTCAACTCGACGGCCTTCGGCATCGGACGGATCGCCCTGGGGCTTTCGGCGTCCATCCTACCCTCACAACTGGACGGCGATCGAGCGGGCTACGGCGTGTGGCCCGAGCTCTGGCTCGTCGGCCGGTTCGAGAACATGGACACGCTGATCGGCATGTACCAGGACCCAAACGATGACTCCGATATCGCCGTGGCCATGATGAAGATCGTCGACACCGAGGCGACGATCACCTGGGAAGCCAACGGTTCCCGGAGCGACGGCGTCATCTACAAGGACGGCAACGAGGCCGCGACGCTCACCGTGATCGATCCGGACGAGAACCTGAACTGCAGCCGTGTCGAGTACGTCCCCGTGTTCCTCATCGTGAACCCCGGATCGTGGAACCCAGTCAACTCCGCAGACGATGACACCGTCACGACAGGGGACAGCCCGAACAACTTCTGCATGCTCAAGCGCACGGGGGGCACGGTGGGAAGCTATACCACGGCCGAAGACCCGGCGAACCCTCCGGCAAGCGGAATCCTGAGCAACCGGCCGATTCGCTGGTTCAACATCTACAACTCCGAGAAGAACGACTACGGGACGGCCGGGGCCATGGACGGCCGGTACTACATCCAGTACCCGAAGTTGGGTGTATTCGACCTCGAGGATCACGGATCGCTGTTCGATACGGTCAGCGCGAACGGCGTAACGGCCATTTCGTTCTTCGCTCGTGAGACGGGGGCAGATACGGGGGTCTTCGAGCTGCGGTTGAACTCGATCCTCGCCGACCTTGGGTTCCTGACCCTCAACGACGGCGACGTGCTCGTCGCGTACTACCTCGATCCGAACGACGAGGACGACTTCAAGCTGGCGACGGCGTACATCGGCCGCCGCGATCATCTCTCGACCGTGAGATTCACCGACGCAGCGCGCGGGGAGAAGAGCGTGTACTGGCTCGGCCGCGATGCCGTCTACGCCCAGGTCATCGACGAGAATGCCAACGTCGACCCGTGCTGTCCCGAGCAGGTCGTCGTCCATCTCTGCGATCCACACGATGAGGACGACGGAGAGTTCTGGGTCCTCGATGAGACGTCGATGAACTCGTCCACCTTCTTCTCGAATGCGGGAATGCAGTTGCTCCCTGTTTGGGATGCACTCGGCGTCGGCCTGCCCGACCTGCTTGGCGGCTACCAGCTCGTCCTCGACAACTGGGGGCTGGAGGCATACAACGAAGACGAAATCTACGTTCGCTACAACGACGTCTACTACGTGGACAACGAACAGGGCATGTTCGGGCTTGGCGATCTGGACACGGCGACGGCGTACTCCGGGCCGCGGATCGATCGGGTTCGCGCGCCGAACGACGTCTCGTTCGACCTGATGTCGATCGCCGACACCCAGGTCTACGACGGATCGACGACGAAGATGCACTTCCTCGATCGCAATGGCCAGCGGGTGACGGGGTACTTGAACGCCGATTGCGTGTTCCTCGAAGTCACGGATGACGACCAGGACGAGGACCTGCACCGCCGCGAGCGGATCGCGGGCTTCTGGGACGGAGGCCAGAACTTCCCGTTCGGCCCGCTGCCGCTGAACGAGTTCGACTGCACGCCGGAGCGGGTTTCCACCCACCCGGTCAACGCCTTGCTCGGGGACACGAACATCTTCAACAACTCGCCCGACCCGTACGCGGGGTGGTTCGACTACGAAGGCCCAAGCGGCGCACCGAGGATCTACGTCCTGAACCCGCGCAGCGGGCGCTGGGCGGCCCTCGATCTCCTGGAGACGCGAATCGATAGTGGCGTCTTCGTGTCGGTCATCTGCGTGGACTTGGTGGATGTGTACCCGTGCGTGCCGACGCTCGATGTCGTGCCGGGCGACACGATCGTGGCCGTCTATCAAGACCCGTCCAACCACTCGGATTCGGCCATGATCTCAATCAAAGTCGCCGTGGGCGGCAGTGGCTCCATCACGGCGGGTTCGTCGACGACGTTCATCGACGCTGCGGGCGATGAGGTCACTTCGTATGCACAAGGCGATCCGATCTACGTGCGGGTCACCGACGCTTCGCACGCGCAGGACATCTCCTTGCTCGACGCGGTTACGATCGGTGGGACGACGTACGACCTGACGGCGTACGGCAGCGGAAGTTCCATGTTCGTCACCGCTCCCATCGTCCTCGACGTGGCCGTCGGTGACGTCCTAACCGCAACGTACGCGGACCCGACGGATCCGACCGACACGAGCTCGGACAGCGCGACGATCGTTTCGGGAACGCTCTCCGTGACGGCGTTCCACGCCGAGCCGAACCCGTTCTCCAACGAGGTCGCATTCACCTACGCCGGCTCGGGCACCGCGACACAATTCACCGTTCTGGTCTATGACCTCAACGGCCAGCTCGTGTGGATGCGGACCGAAGAGGACACGGACAAAGTCCTCTGGGACGGCACGAACACGGCCGGGAGGAGCCTCGCCAACGGCGCGTACCTCTACGTCGTGACGGCGACTGACGGGACCAACACGTTCGATCCGTCAAACACTCCATCCGCCAGGGGCACGGTGTTCATCAACCGCTAGTCCCAAAGCACAAGACGCGTGACGAGGGGCCCGAGGGCCCCTCGTTCGTTCTCATCGAACGGTGCCGGATGCTCGAGGACAGGAGCTTTCGTAGGACGCTCTGCATCGAGAGAGGGCTTCCGCCGTGACGGCGC
>JAQTVA010000192.1 GCA_028707055.1 Candidatus Bipolaricaulis sp.
GGCGGCCGAGGGAATCGCGTGGAGGAGCCGGATGGTGTAGGGGTGGCGCGGGTCCCGGAAGAGCGTCCGTACGTCCGTCTTCTCAACGATGTTGCCGGCGTACATGACCCCCACGCGATCGCACAGCTGCGCCACGACGGCCATGTTGTGGGTGATCCAGAGGACCGACGTCCCAAACTGCCTCTGCAGCTCGCGCACGAGGTCCCGGATCTGACGGGCGATCGTTACGTCGAGGTTGGTGGTCGGCTCGTCGGCGATCAGCAGGTCCGGCTGACAGGTAAGCGCCATCGCGATCATCGCACGCTGGCGCATTCCTCCGGAGAGCTCGTGCGGGTAGCTCCTCGACTTCTGCTCCGGGTCGGGAAGCCCCGTCGTGCCGAGGATTCGCGTCGCCTCCTTGAGCGCCCTCTTCTTTCGCATTCCCTGGTGGTAGAGGTACGGCTCCGCGACCTGATACTGGATTCGGAAGAGGGGGTTCAGGGAACTCGTCGGGTCCTGGAAGATGATCGAGATGCGCGAACCGCGAACGGCGTTCATCTCCTTCTGGGACTTCCGCAGGAGGTCCTCGCCTTCGAGCAGGATTCTCCCTGAGATCACGCGCCCCGGCTTGGCGACCAGACCGAGGATCGACGCCGTGGTGACGGACTTTCCGCAGCCGCTCTCCCCGACGAGGCCGAAGATCTCGCCGCGGCGGATCTCGAAGGAGACCTCGTCCAGCGCCTCCACGACCCCGCCGTACGTGAAGAACTGGGTCTTCAGTCTGTCGACGACGAGGAGGTCTTCTCTCCCTTCCATTTCACCTCCGTCAACCTGCGCAGCTTTGGGTCCAGGGCGTCGCGAATCCCGTCTCCCAGGAGGTTGAACCCGAGGACGGTGAGCACGATGGCGAGGCCGGGGAACAAGGAAACCCACGGCGCCTGCAACATGTAGATGCGTCCGTCGCTGACCATGCGCCCCCACTCCGGAGTCGGCAGCTGCGCTCCGAAGCCGAGGAAGCTGAGCGAGGCCGCCGCCGTGATGATCCACCCCATGTCGAGCGTCAACGTCACTAGAATGGGGGATAGGCAGTTCGGCAGGATGTGCTTGAACACGATATGCCAGTTGCTGGCGCCGCGGGAGCGGGCCGCCTCGACGTAGCTCGTCTCGCGAACCGACAACGCCTGCCCACGCACGAGGCGCGCGTAGATCGGCCACCACACGATGGACAGCGCGATCATCGCGTTGAACAAGGACGGACCCAACGCGGCCGAGAACGCCATAGCCAGGATGAGGGACGGGAAGGCGAGGAAGATGTCGGTGAACCGCATGATCACTTCGTCGATCCACCCACCGAACAACCCGGCGATTGCGCCGAGGAGAATGCCCAACGGAACGGAGATGGCAAGGACCACGGCGCCGGCACGGATGCTGTGCTGGGCGCCAGCCAAGAGCCGGCTCAAGACATCCCATCCCATCTTGTCGGTTCCGAACGGGTGTGCGGCGGAAGGAGGCTGGAAACGCGCGGCGATGTTCACCTCCACAGGGTCGTACGGCGCGAGCCGAGTCCCGAAGAGCGCAAGGAAGATGAACGCCGCCACGATGAACGCTCCCGCGACGGCCAGGGGGCTCCGCCGCAGCACGTAGAAGGTGAGCCCGAACTCCTTCGTGATCGGATGGAGTCTCCTCTGGATCAGCCGGTATCGAGATCCGGGACGCAGGGATTCGGGGATCCTCATTTTGCCTTCCCTCCCACGCGGACACGGGGGTCGATGATGCTGTAGACGATGTCGACGATGAGGTTGGACAGGAGCATCACGATGGCGACGACGAGCGTGTAGCCGACGACGGCCGGGAGGTCGACCTGAACGATGGAGCCGGCCGCGTAGCGGCCCATCCCGGGCCAAGCGAAGACCGTCTCCAGGAGAACGGTTCCCCCGAGGAGCCAGCCGAAGTTCACGCCGAGCACGGTAATGGGTGGGATGATCGCGTTCTTCAGCGCGTGCCGGTACACCACAATGCGCCGCGGAAGGCCCTTCGCCTTGGCCGTGTTCACGTACTCCGACTCCAAGACCTCGAGCATGCTCCCGCGGGTGATCCGCACGAGATACCCCATGGAGTAGAACGCGAGCGTGAACGCCGGGAGGATCATGTGCAGGACGGCGTCTCCGAACGCCGCCCAGTTCCAGTTCAGAATGCAGTCGATCAGCACAAAGCCGGTGAACCGCTCGATCTCGATGGACAGCCGCCCCATCGCGGGGAGGATCGGCCACTTGTAGTAGAAGAGAAACTGCAGAAGGAGCGCCGACCAGAAAAGCGGCGTCGAGACGCCCGCGAGGGCGACGACCCGGGTGAAGTGGTCCGCCGGTCGGTTGCGGCGCAGCGCGGAAATGACTCCTAACGGAATCCCCATCAAGATGGCTAAGATGAATGCGACGAACGCCAGCTCGAAGGTGGCGGGGAAGAACGCCTTCAGGTCCTGCGTCACCGGCCGACCGGTCGTCGGCGACACCCCGAGATCGAAGCGCCGGAACAGGCCCTCGAGGTAGTAGTAGATCTGCATGTGCAGGGGATCGTTCAGGTGGTAACGCTCCCGCAGCGCCTCGACCTGGTCAGGCCGTGCCCTCTGCCCCGCCCACGCCCGTGCCGGGTCCGCCGGGATGACGTAGGCGATGACGAACACCAGGACGAGCACCCCGGCCAGAACGGGAACGAGCAGCAGGAGGCGGCGCAGGATGTACGTGTGCAGACGCATGAACAATCCCTCCTCGGTTATGCCCGGCGGCCCGCGCTGTCGCTGTTGAGTCAGTAAGAGAGGGGGCTGGGAAGGCCAGCCCCCTCGATCGAATCCCTCGAGCTTCTACCCTTCCTTGCTCAGTGCCGCGAAGTTGATCGGCAGGATCGGGTTGTAGTAGTAGCCCTTGATGCTGTTGTTGAGGATGGTGATGTTCGAGCGCTGGGCGACCCAGACGAACGGCG
>JAQTVA010000193.1 GCA_028707055.1 Candidatus Bipolaricaulis sp.
CCCGCCGATCCGACCCACTCGGTTGGGTTCGTGGCGCTGCCGAGCGACGTCGACCACGTCTTGAACGTCAACAGGTCGACTGTCGTGTGCACCTGCGCTCCGTTCTGGGCGAAGTAGCGCGACCCTCCGTCGCTGTGCGAGTACGGCAGGTTGTAGCCGCGAATCTCGTGCACGTTCGTCCAAGCGAACCAGACGTTCGCTTGCGTCTGGCGCGCGCGGAAGAACTCAATCGTGTCCTCGCTCGCGCTGAGCCGCGCCTCGAAGTACGTGTTGGAGAAGTCGCCGCCGTCCCAACTTGCAGTGAGGGTCTTCGTCGCCGGGTTGTAGCTGCCGTTCCGGAAGGTCATCGTCGTCCCGACGACCCCCGCATGGGGTCCCCCGTACTGCGGATCTTGCTGGATCGTCGCCGCGAGATGAAACTCCATCCGTCCGCTGACGTTGCCCGGCGCCGGCCTGCGGACCGTCACCCACTGGAAATCGACGTACTCCCACACGCCGCCCGTCTGGCCGACAACGTAGATTCCCAACCGATTGTCGCCTTCGACCAACGGCCAGGTCCCGCCGCTCGGCGTCAGCCACTCCGTGCCGCGGCGAACGACGTATCCGAGGGTGGCGCCGCCCGAGACGGTCGATGCCTTGATCTCGAGCGTGTCGCCGCTCGCGGTCACGCCGTCGATCAGGGGCACGTCGTCGCCTTGATCGTTCACCATCGTCAGCGTGTACGCTGGGAAGAGGTCGTCGCCCGCTGTTCCTAGCTCGAACTCCTCCCACCGCGCAGCGATGCGGGACCACGGGATCACCGCCGACTTGGCGTGATACCGAATCACGGGGTAGCTCGTGCTGTTCCCGGCGTCGATCTCCTTCTTGTTGGCGCCGGACTCGTACGGATCGAACTCCCCGTTGGTGTACGTGATCCGGCGTGTCGAGTCGCCCGGGTAGTTCGGGTCGGCGATGTAGAGCGTCGCTGTGAGGACATCCGCCCTGTAGACGACCATCGCGTGGCCGCTCTTTTCCGTTGCCGTCCAGATCGCGACGAACTGCGGCTCCCCAGTGACGCGGATCGCGAAGAGGAACGCGAGCCAGGTGAAGACGTCGTCGGTCGTCTGGAGCTTCTCGATGGTCTTGTTGAGCCAGCCGCTCCAATCGGTGATCTTCTGGATGGTCGATGCGAGTCGGTAGCCGTCGCTGTCGTCGTACCAGAAGTCGGGCGAGGCGGGAGCGTCGCCGTTGTTGTCGTAGAGGTTCCACAATGGTGACGCGCCGTCTAGGCGCTTCTCGGTGTAGTACCACATCGCCGTGAGGGACTGGCCCATGCAGTGCCCGCCGGGCGCAATGTACGAACCCCGGTTGGTGAACTGCCAGTCGTCGGCCATCGGCCGGAATCCGCCGTCGTGGAAGCTCTGGGCAAGGAGTTCCTGGCTCTTTATCGCGGCGATGAGGAAGGCGCTGAAGTGGGCCGTCGCCACCGTGATCGACGTCGACGTCTCCGTCACAAGCAGCATCCCTTCGAACTCCCCGTGCTCGTCGACGAAGAACCCCATCGCGAAGTACCCATCGGGGATGACGACGGGGACCGTCACCGTCATGATCTCGTCGGCGAACTCCCCGCCGTTATCCACCTCGATCAGCGGCGTCAGTGCCGTGATCTGCGAGCCGGGATTGCCGGTGATCGGGGTATACGAGACGTGGAACGTCTTCGAGGTTGGAAACGCGCCGGCCGGGACGTCGATCGACATCCCGTCGAGTGGCCCGCCGGGATCGTTGACGGTGACAACCCCACCTGCCGAGCCGATTGACTGGCTCGTCACGGGAACCGACGACCCGCTCGCCCACGGAATCCCCGCCCCTCCCGGATTGATGAGCTCTTGAATCCACTCGCACCCCGTGAGGCCGAGCACCACAACCAAGCCGAGCGCCAGGAAGCCGACCCTTCGAAGCCATCGCCGCATCGCCATGCCCCCTTCGCGCCGGCCGAGCTGGGTTGTGACGCCGACCCACGCGCAGAGACCATACCGGGTCTTCATCAGAACACCAAGGGTGTAGGCCCGGGCCGGCCCGCGATCGACATACCTGAACCCGGGAATCGCCTCGATGTCCACTCTTGCCCATCCATCGCAACCAAGACGTCCACGCGACCGCTGTCCCGTCGCCTGGGGGCATGTGGGATCGAGTCCGGCGCCTTGATTGACGATAAACGAGTCCACTCATCGAGCAGCCGGCGCCTCCGCCCTGGCGGAGCCCCGCAAGACGAGAGGGAAGTTGGATTCGAAGGAGGGGTTGCCATGGATCGAGATGCCGTAGAGCAGACCGCTCACGACGCCTGCGTCCGGCCTTTGGGCGGCCGTTGTGCCGCCGACGATAGGACGTCGACGCGCCGACCTGCGCGAGGAGCGTGGCTGATTCGCGCTGCGGTGGTGACCTACCTCGTCGCCAACGCAGTCGTCGCCTACCTCACTCTTTCGGCCGTCTGAGCCGCCCAGCCGAAGACCGCATTGCCGGGCAGCCCGCGGGACGAACTCACACGCCCTTCGCAGGTTGCGAATGCGTCACCGAGCAGCCTGACTCCGCCGAGAACATGATGCGGCCTCCGAGAGCGTGCGCGAAACATCAAGAGCCACGATCTGAGCTCACTCTCCTGTCTTGTCGCGGGGCGAACCAGCGACCCGACGTAGCGACGCCGCTTGCTGCGACGTTGCCTGATGTGACGTGATACGCGGCAGCAAGGCCGAACCCGGTGCCAGACGATTCGACGTAGCGTCGCAGCTTGCTGCGACGTTGTCTGATGTAGCCCCATGCGCACAGCAGGACGGGCAGCGGAGCTGGCAGTCTGGTGCACTCAGGATGGGAGAATGCAGCGCCAGTTTTCGTCTCTGGGTCTACGCGAAAGGTCACGAAACAGGACTTGTCCCCGCCGCCTCGGGAAACCCGATCCTCTTCAGAAAGGCG
>JAQTVA010000194.1 GCA_028707055.1 Candidatus Bipolaricaulis sp.
CCCTTCTCGATCGCCGTTCGCAGCGGGCCGTCCCTGCCGAGAAGTCGCACCTGTCCGACGACCTCATCGAGCGACCGCGGTCGCATCCGGTCGGCGAGCGGGCTCTCGCCTTGCGGTCCCTGCGGGGGCTTCTCGAACGGAAACAGGCCGGCCATGCGCAGATCGTAGTCGAGGTCGCGGCGCGCTCCAAGCCAAGGTGACCTGGGAGGCGATCTCGGCAGGTCTCCTCGCGGGAGTCTCAGGCGCGATCAACCCTTGCCGATCGTCCCGGCGCCGATCATGACACTTCACGGCGAGGTCGTCTCGGCCGCGAGGCAGAACGCGGTGAGCTGTGTCTTGTCTCCCAGCTCCGCAAGGAACACGAGGGCCAACGTGGACAGGGCAACCTGAGCATGGACCCCTCCTCGGCCGTGAATTGCAGCGGCGATGCGGTCCTCCCCGCCTGAGCCGCGCCCTCGCCGCTCCACGCCCCGGGGCGTCACCCCGGGGGAGAACTCCGCGGTTGCCGATGCGGACAGCACTTGATCCCTTGACAGCGCAACCGCGACTCTCATACCATTCGAGTCGCGGGTCGTTAGCTCAACGGTAGAGCAGCGGACTCTTAATCCGTCGGTTACAGGTTCGAATCCTGTACGGCCCATAGCGTGTTCGAGGGCATCTCTCTCGAATCGCTGGAGGGTACCCCTCGTGGGTCGTTAGCTCAGCCGGTTAGAGCACCTGACTTTTAATCAGGGGGTCGCTGGTTCGAGTCCAGCACGACCCACATCAATTGAAACTCGAGCGATCTGGATTCTATAATCCTGATCGAGCTGTCCCCATCATCTAGTGGCCCAGGATACCGGGTTTTCATCCCGGCGACAGGGGTTCAAATCCCCTTGGGGACGCCAGCGGGCATCTTGCGAATCCAGAGGTGCTGGCTATAATGGGCGAGTAGCTCAGTTGGGAGAGCATCCGGCTTACATCCGGAAGGTCGCAGGTTCGAGTCCTGTCTTGCCCACTGGCTATACGGGGACGTGGTCCAGTCAGGCCTAAGACGCTGGATTGTCACTCCAGAGATCGCCGGTTCAAATCCGGTCGTCCCCGCTTGTTTCTGCCGAGGTAGCTCAGCTGGTAGAGCACGGCCCTGAAAAGACCGGTGTCCCCAGTTCGACTCTGGGCCTCGGCACCACTCCCCGGAAACTCCCTCCCTTCGCGCGAATCCATCAATGAATCTAGAGAAGCCTTCTAGCGAGCCTTCGCATACCTGTAGGGGATTCCATCATTCGACAGAGCAACATTGCATCGAATGGTACTTTCCTCCTCATCCTTCGCCGGTGAACCTGTGGACAACCCTGTGGATAAGGGGTCCTAGAGGGCTCCAATTGAGCGGTTTGCTGTGGATAAGTCCGCGCACCGCTCGAGAGCGCCCGACGCGAGTCTCGACCGATACGGACACAACCCGTTCATCCACATGTTGTCCACAGACTGACCCGTGGCTAGAAGTCGATCACAAACGCTCGTTGGACGGTTCTCCACAACCATCGGCCTGCGCGCATCTCCTGCGGCGCGCCGTCGGCCGAGGATTCTCTCTTGCCGGCCAAACGGACAGGTGTCTCCTGTTGATCGAAGCCCCTTGCCGCGTCGTTGAGAGACAGGCTTCCGCTGCCGCGTTGCCATCGGTCCCGGTCGAGTGCGCGGCACCCTCCCCCCTTGACCCGGCAACTTCCCGTTCGCTACGCTCACCCTTGTTCACGTCGTGAGGAGGTCTGGTGGGCGAGAGTCCTGTTTCTGTTTGGGATAGCGTGATGTCCGACCTGCGAACTCAGGTCCCATCTACGAGCTACGAAGCTTGGCTCTCGGACATCGAACCACTGGAGGTCAGCGAGGAGTCTCTCGTCATCGGTGTCCAGGACAGCTTCAAGAAAGGCGGCATCGAGCGCCGCTATCGGTCCGCAATCGAACAGATCGCCTCCTCCGTGTGCCGGCGGCCGCTTGCGCTTGAGGTCCGCGTCGTCGGCGCGGAGGGTGAGGACCCCGCTCCCGCTTTGGTACGAGAGGAACTGGGCGTCGCCGTGGTGTCACAAGGCGCTCTGCCCCTGAATCCGGACTACACCTTCGCTTCCTTTGTCCGCGGGGCGAACAACCGTCTTGCCGTGGCCGCCTCCGAGGCGACCGCAGAGGCCGTGGCCCGCCGTTTGAAGAAGCCCTACAACCCTCTCTTCATCTACGGCAGCGTCGGCCTCGGAAAGACTCACCTCCTCCAAGCTATCGGAAACTTCGTCTCCACAGTGGATCGAACGTGCACGGTGGTGTACACCACGTCCGAGCGCTTCGCGATCGAGCTGATCAACGCCATTCGCAGCAACACCACCGCGGCGTTTCGAGAGAAGTACCGCCAAGTCGATCTCCTGCTCATCGACGACGTCCACTTCCTAAAAGGAAAGGAAGCGACGCAAGAAGAGCTCTTCCACACGTTCAACGACCTTCACGGCAACAAGAAGCAGATCGTTCTGTCCAGTGACCGCCCGCCCGAGGACCTCTCCGGCTTGCAGGAGCGCTTGGTCTCGCGCTTCAAGTGGGGACTCGAAGCGGACATTCAGCCGCCCGACTTCGAGACGCGAATGGCCATCCTGCGGGAGAAAGCCATCTCCCGCGGCATTGACATCGACCATGACATCCTCGAACTGATCGCCAAGCGAATCTCCTCGAACGTCCGTGCCCTTGAAGGCGCCCTGGTGAAAGCGATTGCCTGCGCCGAGCTTCAGGGAGAGAAGCTGACGCAGAAGAACCTCGAGGGAATCCTCCCCAAGGAAGGCCGCCGCCCGAAGCTGACAATTGCACACATCAAAGAGGAGATCGCAGCTCGGTACGACGTGCCGCGGGCCGAGATCGAAGGGGCAAGCCGCAAGAAGGAAATCTCCCAGGCCCGACAGATCGCAATCTACCTAGCACGCGAGCTGACGGA
>JAQTVA010000195.1 GCA_028707055.1 Candidatus Bipolaricaulis sp.
TCTTCATCGTCGGGTCGTTGGCGCTGGCGGGGATTCCGCCGTTCAACGGATTCGCGTCGAAATTCCTGATCTACGAAGGCTCGTTCCGGCTGAATCCGTTCCTCGCCGTGGTGGCGGTGTTGTCGAGCATTCTCCTGCTCGCCGTGTTCGTGAAGGCTTTCCAGGCTGTATTCCTCGGACCGAAGCCCGACGGCTTGGCCGCGAGAGAGGCGCCGTGGGGCATGCTCATCCCGATGTTCCTCCTCGCCGCGGTCGTCATCGGCTTCGGTCTCTTCCCGGGCTTCTTCGTCGAGCGAATCGTGACACCGGCGGCTCGGGCTTTGTGGTACGGACGCGACGCGTACATCCACGCCGTCTTGGGAGGTTTGTGATGAGTGGGATCAGTTCCGGCTTTGGCACGTGGAACCCCATCGCCTGGGGACTCCTCGTCCTCGGGATCGCGGTCCTCGCGTTCATCCTGCGGTCGACGGGGAGGCGGGACTTCAAGAAGGGCACCGACCAGGCGAAGGTCTTTCTGTCCGGCAACGAGGAGCCGGAGGCTCGCAGCGCTCTCCACGTCCGGGGCAGCCACCTCTACTGGGGCATGGTGGACGGACTCGGAGCCTACTACCGCCGCGTGAAAGATCTCCACACGGGAATCATCAACGACTACGTGGCGTGGTTCGTCGGCGCCCTGGCTCTTCTCGGCATCCTCTTCGTGTGGGTGGGGTGAAGCGATGGCATTGCCTCGATCGTTCAAGCGGGCGCTGTGGGTGTTCCACATCGCTACGGGATCCTGTAACGGGTGCGACATCGAAATCGTAGCGGCGCTGACGCCGCGGTACGACGTCGAGCGCTTCGGCATCATGCTGACAGGCACCCCCCGGCATGCGGATGTCCTTCTCATCACAGGACCCGTCACGCGGCCGATGCTCCCTCGCCTGCAGCGGGTCTATGAGCAGACGCCCGATCCGAAGGCGGTCGTCGTCGTCGGCGGCTGCGGATCCACAAGCGGCGTCTTCTACGAGTCGTACAACGTGGTCGGACCGATCGACGAGGTCATCCCCGTCGACATCTACGTTCCCGGTTGTCCGGCCCGGCCGGAGGCGATCATCGACGGCGTCGTGAAGGCGGTCGCCAAGCTCGAAACCCTCGAGCGGAAGGTGGCGCTATGAAACCCCAAGAGCTTCTGTCGACATTCCGGGCCACTCTCGGCTCCCGCCTTCTCGAAGGCCGTATCGTCGAACGGCGGGTGGGCACGGTGACCCCGTCGGTGGTCTCGGACATCTGGCTGGTGGTCACGCGCGAAGCGCTTCACGATGCGGTCGCCCACCTGTGTGCGAGGTACACCCCGCACCTGTCCGTCAT
This sequence comes from Candidatus Bipolaricaulis sp., assembly GCA_028707055.1. Classification (GTDB taxonomy): domain Bacteria; phylum Bipolaricaulota; class Bipolaricaulia; order UBA7950; family UBA9294; genus JAPLGD01. The sequence continues at coordinate 1,348 of JAQTVA010000195.1, forward strand.
CTCGGGGGACGACCTCGACGAGACGGTCGCCTTCAACTACCACTTCACCACCGGATGGGGCGAGCGGTTTGGCGAAGCCACGTGCACGATCCGGACCATCGTCCCAAAGAGCGACCTCCGCTTGCCGACGATCACCGACCTCGTCCCCGGGGCGCAGACCTCGGAGCGGGAGAAGCGTGAGTTCTACGGGGTCGAGATCGAAGGGATCCCGGATGCACGCAACCTCTTCCTGCCCCAGGGATCGACGATCCACCCCTGGAGGAAGGACCTTGAGGCCGAGACGGCGACCCTCGTGAAGCGCATGGTCCGATGGGAGGCGCGCGATGAATAACGAGTCGATCCATCTCCACGTTGGGAGCGACGCCGCGTGCTACACGGTCCCCATCGGGCCGGTACACCCCGCCCTCAAGGAGCCGATCCAGTTCACGTTCCAGCTCGATGGCGAGCGAATCGTCGGCGTCGACATTACGCCGGGGTTCGCCCACCGCGGCATCGAGTACATGGCGATGAAGCGGAACCTGATTCAGGTGCTGTACCTGTCCGAGCGAATCTGCGGGATCTGCTCGATCTCCCACCCGTTGGCGCTCACGCAGGCGGTCGAGAACGCGGCCGGCATCGAGGTTCCTCCGCGAGCCCAGTACATCCGGACGATCATCGGCGAGCTCGAGCGCATCCACTCGCATCTTCTCTGGGCGGGCGTCGGTGCTCACGAGCTCGGCTTCGACACGCTGCTCCACCTCACGTGGAACGTGCGCGAAAAGGTGATGGACCTTCTCGAGCAACTGACTGGGAACCGCGTCGATTACGCGATCCCGATCTTCGGCGGCGTTCGGCGGGACATCCCGAAGGAGAAGAGCCCCCTGGCCCGCAAGGCACTCGGGTACTACAAGGACCTCCTCGACCGGATGGTCGACGCCTACCTCCACGACAAGTCGGTCGAGATGAGGACGCGCGGCGTCGGCGCGCTCCCATACGACCAAGCGGTGGCCCTGTGCGCCGCCGGACCCGTGGCGCGGGCCGCCGGAGTCCGCAAGGACGTTCGCCAGGATATGCCTTACCTCGCGTACGCCGACATGGAGATCCGCGCCATCACACCCGAGGACTACGGCGTCGAGCCCACCGGTGACGTGTTCGACAACATCATCGTTCGCCTCCTCGAGGTCGGGCAATCGATCGAGATCATCGAGTTCTGCCTCAACCACCTCCCGGAGGGCGAGCTGACGTCGTTGCCGAAGATCCCGGCGCTGCTCGCCGCCCTCAAGAGAGCCAACGGTGAAGGGATTGGACGCCACGAGGCGCCGCGCGGCGAGGTCTTCCACTACGTCCGGCTCGGAGAGGGGATCGAGGAGCCGCTCGTTTGGAAAGTGAAGGCGCCGACGTACTCGAACCTCATGTCCTGGGTACCCAAGTTCCTCGGGCAGGAGATCGCCGACATCCCGATCATCGCCGCGTCGATCGACCCATGCATGTGCTGCATGGACCGCGTCCACCTGGTCGACGAACGGGGAACGGAATCCATGCAGACGAAGGAAGCCCTGATTCGCCTTTCGCGCGAGAAGACAAGGAGGGTTCTCGGATGACCGTCG
>JAQTVA010000196.1 GCA_028707055.1 Candidatus Bipolaricaulis sp.
CGAGCATGAGCAAGATCCCGAACCAGAACGCCGGCAGCGCCAGGCCAATCTGCGAGAAGACCATGACCCCGTAGTCCCCGGGGCGGTTGCGGTGGGTCGCGGCGTAGAGGCCGACCGGGATGCCGACAACGACGGCGACCAGCATGGCGAAGAGCCCCAACGGCGCCGTCACCGCGAGTCGGGAACCGATTAGCTCTGCGATGCCCACGCGGTACCGATACGATACCCCGAGGTTTCCCGTCAGGAGACCCCACATCCAGTTCCCGTACTGAACGGGCAGGGGACGGTCGAGTCCCAGCTCTGTGCGCAGGACGGCCAACGTCTCGGCATCGGCCTCCGTGCCGAGCATGATTTGGGCAGGATCCCCCGGGATCACGCGCAGTACCACAAAGATGAGAATCGAAATCAGAACTAGAGAAGCGACCAGCGCCAGAAGCCGACGGACGACATAGCCGATCACGCCGTCTCCTGGGACGGAGCATGGGGATCGTTCGGTCCGGCCGGCGGTCGCTCGACAGGGGCGTCCCGCCCAATACCTTGGAAGATCTCAGCGCATCGACAGGGGAGAAACACCAAATCTAGAGAGGAAACAGACGACTGCGCTCGTATCCGATGGAGCCGTCCTGCGGCCTGCACCTCGCAGCACTCCTCTCCGGGGAGCACAAAGCCCGCGCCCCGATCCCACGGCCGCGTACTCTTGGTCAGTATAGCGGCAAGCGAAAGCCGGTCAAAGCGATGGCCGGAGTGCTGCTCCAATGCGCGCTCCTCGCACGGAGCAGCGGCGCTACGCCGTCCCCGTCGCCCACGCCTCGAGATCCTCGAGACGTCCTCTTCGCTTCCGGACGATCACCCCGAAGGCGCGTGGGATGTCGGCCATCAACCCGTCCGCCTGGTCGCGGGCTTGGGAGTAGAAGGCGATCATCACCTTTTCGATCGAGATCGCGTGTCGCAGGGCGTCGTTCGCCGAGCCTGCCGCGCGGTCCCAAAGGGGGAGTCTGTACTCGTCCGTCTCGAGCTCGAAGCAGTAGCCCCCCTCGATCGCGTCCGTGATCACTTCCTGGTACACGCGCTGGACCGTGCTTGCGAACCGTCGGTTCTCCTCCGCGTACCTCCGCTCCCGGAGCTCGGGGAGACGCTCCGCCGCCTCCTCGTAGAACGCCGCGGCCTCCTCTTCCAGGGCCTTGGCGAAGGAGATCCCCTCCGAAGCCGTGTGAATGAGCATGGCGACCTCCTCCGTTCCTAGAACCACCGCTGGATGACGACTTTGCTCTCGGTGAAGAACCGCACCGCTTCCCGGCCCTGCGTGTGCAGGTCGCCGAAGAACGAGTCCTTCATGCCGCTGAACGGGAAGAACGCCACCGGAGCGACGATTCCGACGTTGATCCCGACATTGCCGCTCTCGATCTCATACTGGAACTGCCGCGCGCTCTTTCCGTTCGAGGTGAAGATCGAGTGGCCGTTCCCGTAGGGATTCGCGTTCGCCACGGCGATCGCTTCTTCGAGGGAGCCGGCGCGCATGATGCTCATCACCGGGCCGAAGATCTCCTCCGACCCGATCGCCATCTCCGGTGTGACGTTCTCGAAGACCGTCGGGCCGACGAAGCAGTCCGGCGTGCACGGCGCCTCCACCTTGACTGCGCGCCCGTCGAGCAAGAGCTTCGCCCCATCCTTGATGCCGCTCTCGATGTAGCGCACGACGCGGTCGCGCTTCTCCCGATCGCGCAGCGGCCCCATCTGGACCGACTCGTCGAGTCCATACCCGACGCGGACGCTCTTCGCGGCGTCGACGACGCGGCGAACGAAGTCGCGGTAGAAGCGGTCGTCGGCGCCGACGACAACGCAGTTGGCGGCGGCCAGGCATCGCTGGCCGGCGTTTCCGAAGAACGAGGTCAGCATCGCGGCGATCGTCCGGTCGACGTCGCAGTCCGGCATGATCAGCATGAAGTTCTTCGCGCCGCACTGCGCGATCACGCGCTTGCCAGTCTCGGCGCAACGCTTGTAGATCACGTCGCGCCCGGTGGCCGTCGAACCGACGAACGTGACCCCCGCGATGTCCGGGTGGTCGAGCATGTGTCCGACCACTTCTCTTCCCCCGTGCACCACGTTCCACACGCCGGGAGGGAAGCCGGCCTCTTCCACCAGCTCGGTCAGGCGGTTCTGGCTCAGAGGCACTTCGCTCGAGGGTTTGACGACAACGCAGTTGCCGGTCGCCACGGCGTAGGGCGCCGACCACAGCGGGATCATCCACGGGAAGTTGAACGGGCCGATGACCCCGAAAACGCCGAGCGGAGTCGGAATCAGCCACTCGTCGATCCCCGACGCGATGTCCTCGGAGTAGTACCCCTGCATCAACGTCGGAATCCCGCACGCCACCTCGACATTCTCGATGCCCCGTCGCGTCTCCCCGCGGGACTCGTCGATCGTCTTCCCGTGCTCCAGGGTCTGGATCCGGCTCACTTCCTCGAAGGCCCCCTCGCACAGCTCCTTGAGCCGGAACAGCATCCGCGATCGAGCGAGCGGGGTCGTTCGTCGCCAGTCGGGGAACGCGTCGTGGGCCGCCCGCACCGCCTCATCAAACTCGGCCTTCGTGGAGAGAGGCACGGTGGCGACGGTCTTCCCCGTCGCCGGGTTCACCACGTCTCGCACCTCCCCACGGGAAGCAACCCACTCGCCTCCGATGTAGTTCTCGACCTTCTTCACTCCCTTGATGGGTTCCGGCAAGAGCGCCATCCCAGATCAGCCCTCCCTATCGCTTCGATTGCCCTTTGGACACTCGCTAGTGCCCGCCGTGAGTTTCTCGATCGGCCAACGTCAGCGCCTCGTCGAGGGCCTCGATCCCCAGATCGACCTCCGCTTCGCTGATGATGAGCGGCGGCGCGACGACGAAGTGGTTGTACCAGTTGGAGAGGTAGACGCCCCGTTCGA
>JAQTVA010000031.1 GCA_028707055.1 Candidatus Bipolaricaulis sp.
CCTGGAGCAACACGGCGGGGATCTTTGCGTGCTACTTCGCCCTTTCAGAGTCCTCGTGCACGCCCCGTTCCTGTGGACCTCGCTCATCGCTCCAGAAGAACCCATGCGTAGCCGCACCCTTGAGGAGATGAAGGCGACCCTCGACCTCTGCGCGCTGCTTCGCGCCGAGGTCATGACTGTCCATGGAGGAGCCACGTACGCCGACGACCTGCGCAAAGAGACCTGCGCCCAGGACATCCTGCAGGAGAACCTGCGGGAATTGGCTGCGTACGGGCGACGCGCCGGTGTGGTCGTTGCTGTGGAGAATCTGCAGGCTGAACGAGGGATTCTGTCTTCACTCTGCTACCCTCGAACCACGAACGATCTGGTTCGCCTCGTCGAGAAGGTACCTCACGCGCGAGGCACCCTCGACATCGGCCATGCCATGCAGAACGACGAGCCGCCTCTGGCCGCGCTTCGTTGCGCCCTTCCGATCCTGGCGAACATCCATCTCCACGACATGTCCAGCGACGGCCAAGCTCATCGCGCCCTCGGCGAGGGAGTGCTCGACCTTGACGCGGTCGTGGACGTCTTGGTTGCGGGGCAGTACTCCGGATACGTGACCGTCGAGGTGAGCGATCGTTCAGAGTCGAAAGGACGGATCTTCGAGTCGTACCGCCGACTCGCCGCGGCCGTCGATGCGCGCGGCCGACGAGGCAAGTGACAACGGAACCCCAGGCAGCGGGAAGGCGGGAGCTCGCCGTCAGGCAGGAAGCGAAGCGCGAGCGCGTGGAGGAAGAGCATGGCCTTACCAGCGAACTACGAAGAGCGTGTCTACGCCGGAGTGCTCGGGAAGATGATCGGCGTGTACTTGGGACGTCCCTTGGAGATCGTGGGGGATCGGTCGGGGGGAAAGGGCTGGACGTATGAAGAGATCGTGCAGACCCTGGGAGACGTTTGCCACTACGTGCACGAAGAACTCGGACTCGCGCTGGTCGCTGCCGACGACGACATCACGGGAACCCTGACCTTCCTTCGAGCGATCTCCGACAACGAGGCCGGGGCGTCTGTCACCCCTCAGCAGATCGGGGATACCTGGCTCAATTACCTGATCGAAGGGCACACGGTGCTCTGGTGGACCGGGATGGGCATTTCGACAGAGCACACGGCGTACCTTCGGCTCGCGTCAGGGATTCCGGCCCCCCAGAGCGGATCCGCAAGGATCAACGGCAGCATCGCCGCCCAGCAGATCGGCGGCCAGATCTTCGTCGACGGCTGGGCGATGGTCGCAGCAGGCGATCCCGAGTTGGCCGCCAGTCTGGCTCAACGAGCCGCCAGCGTCAGTCACGACGGGGAAGCCGTGTTCGCAGCTCAGGTTCTGGCTGCGATGGAGGCACAGGCATTCGTGGAACCCAACATCGACGCGCTGTTGGATGTCGGTCTGCGCTTGATCCCCGCGACGTGCGAGGTGCGGCGTCTCATCGACGACCTGCGCGACTGGCGGGAGACTACGCCCGATTGGCGCATCGCCAGGCAGCGTCTTGCCCGGGAGTATGGCTACGACCGGTTCAGGGGCAACTGCCCCGTGATTCCGAATCACGGAGTCATCATCCTCGGGCTGTTGTATGGAGAGGGCAGTTTCCACAAGACCCTCTCCATCGTGAACACCTGCGGGTGGGACACGGACTGCAATTCCGGCAATGCAGGCTGTCTGATGGGGATTAGGAACGGGTTGGAGGGAATCGACCACGGGGGACCGGACTGGAGGGGGCCCGTTGCGGACAGGCTGTACTTGCCGACGGCAGACGGCGGAGGAGCGATCACGGATGCCGCGCGGGAGAGCTACCGCATCGCGGGCATCGGCCGCGCCCTGGCGGGAGAGCCGGTAGCTCGGCCCAAGGATGGCGCGCGCTTCCACTTCGAGTTCCCGGGAGCCGTGCAGGGATTCCTCCCCGAAGAAGTACCCGAGAAGCAGAACGTCGTCGCCGTTCGGAACGTCGAAGGTCACAGCCGCTGGGGGCGCTTTTCGCTTGCGGTCGACTACCACCTGGTCGCCGGAGGTTGCGCTCACGTCGCGACGCCCACGTTCGTTACTCCGGAGGCGAGAGCTGCAGAGAGCTACTACGAGCTGGTTGCGTCCCCGACGCTCTATTCGGGCGAGCCGATTCGCGCAGAGCTCTCAGCCGATCCCGCCAACCCGGCTCCAGTGACCTGCAGGATGTACACCCGGACCTACAACCGGCAAGACGAACTGGAGCGACAGCGCAGCGCGGCGGTGATCCTCCGTCCAGGAGAGGCGCAGGTCCTGCAGTGGACGGCGCCGGACACCGAGGGGTATCCCATCACGGAGATCGGGATCGAGCTCGAGTCCGTCGTACGCAGCGACGGAACGGTGTACCTGGACCGCTTGTCCTGGGAGGACGTGCCTACGGCACGCCTATGTCCGGAGACGCCCGAGGGAACCTTGTGGCCTCGCGCCTGGGTGGATGCCACGGACCACCCCCGGGAGGCGTGGTGGCCTCCTGTTCTGCGGCTCGTCCAGAACCGCGGGATCGGCTTGATGATCCAGGGAACGCGAGACTGGATGGACTACTCCTTCTCTGCGCGGCTTTGCAGCCCGCTGACCCGATCCACGGGCGTAGCCGTTCGAGTCAATGGCCTGAGGCGGTACTACGCGCTCCTCCTGTGCGCCGACCAGACTGTGCGCCTCGTCAAAAGGATGGACGGGGAGCAGCGCATCCTAGCCTCAACCGAGTTGGCCTGGGAAAGCGGCGAGACCTACACCCTAGAACTCGAGGTCCACGGGACGGCCGACCTCATCGGCCGAGTGGGCGGTGGGCCTACGCTCACAGCTGTAGACCACGACCGACGTCTTGGCGCAGGCGCTGTTGCCGTCGTTTGCGAAGAGGGAACTGTCGATGCGACAGAGATCCTCATCAGGTCCGCTGCGGAGCGCTAGGGCCTCGAGGGTGGTTCGCTGCTCTCAAGCAGCGAGAGGAGCCGGGAGCTCGACCTGGAGGCTCCGCCATTCCCGGGGGATGCAGCCGCGCCGATCGACCTGTGCCCTGTAGAAGGCTTCGTGCACTGCGTGGATTTGCCTGCGACGGCTCGTCCTGCCTCCGGCGCCCTCGAGGCGGCAGGACGGCCGTCTCGGAGCACGGCGTGGGTGTGCGCCGGATCGAGAAAGAACATCGGGCAACGCCTACCACGTTCGTTGCCCGATGACCCGGGTACTGCCAGGACCTGCTCCCGGGCGAGCCTACTCTACGGCAAACGCCGCACGGCTGTCAAGAGGGGGGCGAGAACTCGGAACCCTCGGCAGGCTTACGTGTAGATGCTCTGACTCCCCTCGGAGGCGATACCGATGATAGCGTACAGAGGAAGACTCGTGTCTCTCGTCGTGCTCGTGGCGATCGCGGCGCTCTCCGCGGCGGCGTTCGCCGATGGATTCATCCTTCCCGACCCGCCCAACGCGGGTCGCCTCGACGTCATCTACCACGATGTCACGATCGATGTCCACGACGGCGTCGTGACGACGCGCGTCGATCAGGCCTTCCGCAACGACACGGGGCGTACGCTCGAGGGGCGATACGTGTTCCCGGTTCCGCCGGACGCGGTGGTGTCGGGATTCCTGATGTGGGTTGACGGTGAGGCGCTCGAGGCACAGGTCCTCGACGCCGACGAGGCCCGAGCGATCTACGAGGACTACGTGCGCCGAGCCATCGACCCAGCCCTCCTCGAGTACGTCGGTCGCTCCGCCCTTTCGGCACGGATCTACCCGATCCGCCCCGGCGAAGAACGAAGAATCCAGATCACCTACTCCGAGCTTCTGTCGGCCGACGGCGGCGTCTACCGCTACCGCTACCCGCTCGACCCGGAACGGCTCTCCGCGCGACCGATCGAACGCGTGACGATCGCCGTCACGCTCACGATGACGACCCCGCTCACGACGGCGTACTCGCCATCGCATGAGCTGAACCTCGAACGTCCCGACGCGTGGAACGCCAAGGGGGTCTACCAGGCGTCCGACGTGCTTCCGACGACCGACTTCCTCCTGTACTACGCCGCGTCGAGCGACCCAATCGGGTTGACGCTCCTGACCGAGCGTGCACCGGGCGACGACGGGTTCTTCCTGCTCGTCGCGGCGCCCTCGGACGCCTCGGCGTCGGAGACGGCGCTTCCGAAAGACTTGGTGCTCGTTCTCGATCGATCGGGGAGCATGAGCGGCGAGAAGATCGACCAGGCGAAGAGCGCGCTCTCGTTCATCCTGCGCAACCTCGACGCCGAGGACCGCTTCGCGGTGCTCTGGTTCAGCGACTTCATCGAAGGCGCGCAGTCTGGGCTTGTGCCCGCGTCGCCGACGGCGATCGCGGGCGCGTTGGCTGCGGTTGCCCCCATCGACGCTACGGGGGGAACGAACATCGACGCCGTCCTCCGGCGAGCCTTCGCGATGTTCGAGCCGGGCGACCGCCCTCGGTTTCTCATCTTCCTGACCGACGGCGAGCCGACCGTCGGCGAGCAGGATCCGGCGAGGATCGCGGCCCGCGCCCTGGCGGCGAACGAGACGGCGGCGCGTCTCTTTGCCTTCGGCGTCGGGTACAACGTCAACACCGTTCTCCTCGACCAGTTGGCCCAGGAGAATCGGGGCACGACGACCTACGTGCTCCCCGGCGAGAACCTCGAGATCGCGCTGTCCAGCTTCTACCGCAAGATCGCGTCACCCGTCCTCTCCGAGCCGGCGCTGTCGATCGGCGGGATCGGCGTGTTCGACGTCTACCCGCGGATCCTTCCCGACGTTTTCCGTGGCAGCCAGCTCCTCGTCCTCGGAAAGTATCGGGGTGACGGCGTTGGGCGTGTTGTCCTCACCGGGCTCGCCGAGGCCGGCGCGGCCGAGTACGTCTTGGTACAGGAGTTCCCGGCCGCGTCCGCTGGAGCCTCCTTCCTCCCGCGCCTGTGGGCCGGTCGCAAGATCGCCCACTTGCTCGACCAGATCCGCCTCTATGGCGAGAGCGACGAACTAGTGAACGAGGTCATCGCCCTGTCGAAGCAGTACGGGGTCATCACGCCGTATACGTCCTTCCTGATCGACGACGGGGACATCTCCGCCGACGAGGCGGCCGATGCGGTGTACCGAGCCGCGGCGCCGGCCTCCGGAGCGAGCGCCGTACAGGCGAGCTCGGCACTCAAGTCCCTGGCCGGGGCGGAGACGGTCCAGCCGGCCGACGGACGGCTTCAGATCGTCGAGGGTCGCGCCTACTACCTCCGCGACGGGATGTGGGTCGACAGCGGGTACGCCGGCGAGGAGACGATCGACGTCGTTCCATACAGCGCCGCGTATTTCGACCTTCTCGATGTCGTTCCGTGGATCGGCCCGCACCTCGCCGTGGGCGAGGCCGTGATCGTCCGCGTGGGCACTGTGTTCGTCCGGATCGCGGTGGGCGGGTACGAGGAGCTGCCGGCCGACGTCCGCGTGCGACTGGTCGACGCGCTGCAGGAGGGATAGAGCGGCGGCACGACCACGAGAACCGCCGGCCCTACGGCATTCTAGGGATCTAGGCTCGTCGCCGCGGCCGGTCGGACGACGCGGGACAGCTTCCCGTCCTTCGGGATCTCGATCCTCTCGGTCAACTCGATGGTAAGAACGTCCCCCGAACTGAGAACAGCCGCAGCGTGGGCGTGGAGGGCGGCGACAAGACTCTCGCCGTCGGTGCCCGATGCGGGCACGACGCGCCAGCGGAACGTGCCCGGCTGCTCCTCGACGATCTGAAACTGAAGGGTGTTCGCGAGGACCTTCTTGCAGGCGTGGATCAAGACGTGGTCCAGCACCTCGCGCCCGTCGGCGAGGTGGAGCACGTCGCTCATCCGTCCCTCGAGGCGTTCCAGCAGCGGGAGGGTTCGTCCGCACGCGCACCGGCCCGGCGCGAACGCGGCGCGATCGCTCTGACGGTAGTTGACCAGCACGGTGGCGTGGTTGACGAGGTTGGACACCACGACCTCTCCGGACTCGCCCGGTGCGACGTCGCGGCCTTCGGCATCCACGATGCGGACGACGCAGCGATCGACGTTGAGATGGAACCCCTTCTCCTCCTCGCACTGGAAGCCGATGCGTCCGCATTCCACCGATTGGTACGTCGAGAGGACGGCGCACCCGAACCGCTCTCGAACGAGGGCCCGGCCCTCGTCGGAGAGACCGTCGGCCCCGTACACCCAGGCCCGGGGTGCGTGGAACTCGATCCCCCGGTCTACGACGAAGCGACAGAAGTGCTCGAGGATCGAGCCGTACGAGTACACCACATCGGGACGGAAGCGTTCGATCTCCTCCACGACGACCTCGTACGACGAGTCCGGTGGGACGTAGCGTGTCTCTGCGACGAAACGCGGGACGTGAACCCGGCCCCACTGGTACCGAAGCGTGGCGCGTGTCGTTGAAGCTTCGGGGTGCAGCGACAACCGTCGCAGTCCCCAACGTTTCCCCAGGATCCCGTACAAGACCGCGCGGTCGCGCTCGCCGGCCGCAAGCTCGGCCAAGAGCGCCTCGTTGCTCCACAGAATGCGGCGTCGCCCGGTTCCTGCCGTCCCCGTCGATAGGAGCGGCTGTGCACTGCCCTCCCCGTACGCGGACGACGCGAAGAGACCGGGGCTCCTCTGCAGCATCCGGCCGTCGATGAGCGGAAGACGGGTCAAATCCTCGGCGGTACGGATGTCGCGCGGACGCAGCCCGCGTTCGTCCATCGCCTTCCGATAGAAGGGGACGGTGTTGTAGGCGTGCCCGAGGATGGCGTGGAGCCGCTCGTTCTGGAGCCGACGCAGGCGATCCCAGGACCAGTACGGAACATGCCTCTCGCCCAGGCCGCGCCATGCGGTCTTCGCCGTGTCCACGATCCTTTTAGCCGTACCCATGCCGCTCCTTGCGCCAGTGTATCGAGACTGGGATGTCCACGGAAGCGCCGCGTGCTTGCCATCGCAGGGCGCCCGGGCGAGAATCGACTCAACCCGCCAAGCCCACGAGGACCCATGCGCTACGTCGCCCGGTACCGGTGCAACAAAGGCTCCGCCGACATCGATCGGACCCTGTGCCGTCTCGTCAGCGCGGCGTACGGCACCGTCAGGGTCTATCGAGAGGCGTTCGACAGGGCGGGAGTGGTTCCCGGCGAGATCCGCGGCGCGGCCGACCTACCACGATTGCCGATCCTCAAGAAGGAAGCGCTGGCTCGCCCCGCCTCCCTCGCCGACGTGCTGCGCCGCGGCGTCGATCCAGGCCACTGCGTGCGCGTGGGAACCAGCGGATCCACCGGGCTCCCACTGAACGTGTACATGAGCCGGACAGAGGACCAGTATCGGCGCCTTCTTCTCTGGCGCGCTTGGCGGCGTCTGGCTCCTCTTCGTCTTCCGATGACGGTGGTCGATGTGGGAAACTGGGTTGAGGGCGATGCCCCGCTGGCCGCTCGGCGGCGCGGACCGATCACCATCGTCCGGGTCTCGATCGCCCGTCCGGTGGAGGAGCAGCTTGCCGTCGTGCGGCGGTACCGTCCGCAGGTCATCAGCGGATACCCCACGGCGGTCGACCTCCTTGCGGAGGCGGGAGGGGTCTCCGACCGTCGGCTGCGTCTCGTGGCCTGCCGCGGCGAGATCCTGGACGCGGCGACTCGGAAGACCATCGAGGGCGCGTTCTCGGCCCGCGTGGCCGACTTCTACAACGCTGAGGAGGTCGGTAACATCGCATGGGAGTGCCCCGCCGATCCCACGGTCCTTCACGTCAACACGGACGGATGCATCGTCGAAGTCGTTGATGACGCGGGCCGGCAAGTTCCCGTTGGGACAGAGGGCCGCATCGTCGTCAGCAACCTCTCCAACGAGACGATGCCGTTTCTCCGTTACGACCTCGCCGACCGCGGATCGTTCTGCGCGGAGGGGGACGAGCCGTGCGGGTGCGGGAGCCGAGCGCCAAGACTGCGGGTGGTGTCCGGGCGCGACGACGACTACGTCGTGCTGCCGGATGGACGCAGGGTCTCACCGCGCCTGCTGGCGATGGCGATCAACCGAGCGTTCTCCGGCCTCTCGCCGTGCGGATCGCTCTATCGGCACTTCCGCAGATTCCAGGTCACGCAGGACCGGGTCGACCACGTGCGGATCGACATCGTGCCCGAGTCGGGGCCGGTTCCTGACTTCGGCGCCATCCTCCCCGCCGCGCTGGCGAAGCTTCACCCCGACCTACGGTGCACGATCCGCGTCGTCGAGTGCCTGGACCTGGGCCCATCGGGCAAGTACCGGAAAGTGATCTCGGCACTCGACGCGATGGAAGGGTCGCGGGCGTCCGACGGACCCGCCGTCCTATCCTAGCCTGCGCTCGCCGGCCCAAAGCTCCACGAGCTCGAGACAGACACGGAGGGACTTCTCCATGTCCTCGACGCTGACCCATTCGAGCGGTCCGTGCGCGTTGTGCACGCCGGCGAACAGGTTCGGCGTCGGAAGCCCGCGCTCCGTGAGCTGCGAACCGTCCGTCCCTCCGCGAATCGGGACGACCTTCGGGGAGATTCCCGCGCGGCGGACGGCCTCGACGGCGAGATCGGCCGGGCGCATGTCCTTCTCGAGCCAGTAGCGCATGTTCCGGTACTGACGTTCGATCGTGCACTCCAGCTTAGCCCGTGGCTCGAGAAGCGCGATGGCAGACACTGCGCGCTGGAGCGCCTCACCGTGGGCCTCGAGCCCGTCGCGCTCGAAGTCGCGCAGAATGAAGTCGAGGTGCGCCTCCGATGCATTCCCCGACATCTCGACGAGGTGAAGGAAGCCGTCCCGGCCGTCGGTCGTTTCCGGCGACCGTGCGTACTGCGGCAGGAGATTGATGAGCTTCGCCGCGAGGGTGAGCGCGTTGACCATCTTCCCCCTAGCCCTGCCGGGGTGGATCGCCACGCCGGCGATGCGGACCGCGGCTCGGTCCGCGGAGAAGCTCTCGTACGTGACCTCGCCAAGCCCCTCGCCGTCGAGCGTGTACGCAACATCGGCGCCTAACTCCTCGAGCGACAGGTGACCGATTCCGGTTCCCGTCTCCTCGTCCGGAGTGAAGCAGATGCGGATGCGACCGTGGGGGCGGCTCGGTTGTGCGACCAAGGATTCGGCCAACGTCATGATGACGGCGACGCCGGCCTTGTCGTCCGCGCCGAGGAGCGTCGTGCCGTCGGCGGTTACGATCGTTTCTCCGACCTTACCCGCCAACTCCGGGGCCGATCGAGCGTCGAGACGCTTCTCCGGATCTCCCGGCAACGCCAAGACCGCCCCATCGTAGTTGCGATGGATGATCGGCTGAACCCCGGCGCCGGAGTAGTCGGCGGCCGTGTCGACGTGGGCGAGGAACGCGACCGTGGGGATCGGGCCGTCCGTCGTCGCCGGAACCGTCGCGAGCACGAACCCAGCGTCGTTGCACTCCGCGTCGGCGACTCCCAAGGCGCGGAGCTCCTCCACGAGCATCCTCTGCAAATCGAGCTGCTTCGCCGTCGTGGGGACGCTGTTGGACGCGCCGTCGCTCTGCGTATCGGCCTTGGCGTAGCGGACGAGACGCGTCTCGAGCCTTCCTCGCGCACTTTCGATCATCGTTGCTCCCGTACTCGATTTCGAGGTCATACGGTCATTCTAGGGCTCTTGGCGCGACCCTGCACTCGTCGAGCGAGCCGCGAGTTCCCCGCATGGGGTCAGATCTCCATTTAGCGTGCGGGGTCAGATCTCCATTCCTCGTATCCTGCTTTGGCTTCCACACGCCTGGCGATGATGCTGATGGTGGAGCGGCACAGGCCGAGGAAGTCAGCGACAGCTTGCAGAGTGTATTGGTGGGCACGAACGGCAGCATGAATCTTCCTGTCTCGGTCCTCCTTGGTGTGGACGTCGGCGAAGAGCTCATCGAGGCTCGGGTGGGTGGCGAGACGCTCGCGGCGGGGAATCTCTCTCAGGGCTTCATAGTCGGTGAGGAGGGGCCTCAGCTTGTCGACGAATCCGTCAGTGCCAAGCAAGATGCCACCGCGCAGGTCAGACCATGCTTCGACCTCGCGTCCTTGTTTCACGAAGTCGCGATAGAGCTTCATCGCGCGCTCGGGAGTGCGGTGGAATTGTCGCAGGATCCAACTTGTCGTGAGGAATCCAGGCGCTTGTTCCATCCCCGCTGTCGCTCGATAGCTCGACCATGGCCAGTCGCGAGCGCTGCGTACAGCTTCCGCGCGTACGGGGTTCAGCACCACGTATCGTACCAGTTCGAGAAGGTAAGCATCCTTCTCGACGACGATGGCCTTGAACCGCCCTTGTAGGACATGCCCGCATCTCATGTGTCGGCGGTTGAAGGCCTGGGTGTAGACGCTGTTCAAGTGGCGCATCCCGTGCGACAGATTCGCCTCGGGCGTTTCGACAAGGAGGTGGTAGTGGTTTGTCATCAGGCAGTAGGCGTGGCAGATCCAGGTGAAACGGTTGACCGTATCGCCAAGAAGATCGACGAACGCCTTGCGGTCTGAATCTACGAGGAAGATGTCTTGCCGTGCGTTGCCGCGGCTTGTGACGTGGTACACCGCGCCTTCGTACGCGATGCGCAATGGACGTGCCATGGGCCGAGTCTATCGCTTCCAGATGCCGAAACGAAGATCTGCTCTCTAGCAACTACGACGGACTTCCAGCTGATGAAATGGAGATCTGACCCCAACGGCTAGCAACTACGACGGACTTCCAGCTGATGAAATGGAGATCTGACCCCAATGGAGGGCCCCAGGTCGAGATGTCCGTTGCCAGCACGCCCGGCGTGGGGTACCGTAACGGTCGGACGGGACGGGTCCGAAAGGATCTTACTGTCCATGGCTCTGATCTTTACGCTGGGTTCCTTGTCCATCGCCTCCGCGGTGGTGTCCGGGGTCGCGGCGTCATTCATCGTCACGGCTCTCTACGCTCACGGGATCCCTGTCGAAGGTCGGAGTTTCGCTCTCCTTCGGCGTCGCATCCTCCGCCACCTGCGCGCCTATCGGGACATGACCAAGCGGCAGACGGGGCGCGTCGGCCCGTTCTACTACGTGTACGTGGGTTCCTGGCTGGGGATGGTCGTGTTCGGGGTCATCGCCATTCTGTTGCGCGTTGCGTGGTCGGTGGTGCGGGGCTAGGCCTCGCCGTTCCCCCCGAACTCGACCGTGCGAATCCGGACGGAGGGGGCCTGCACGGCGAGGCTCGCGGCGTATCCAGGCGGCGCGTCGACCGGGTGGAGGCTCCACTCCCCGATGACACGCCCGCCGTCCCGCGGGTGGATGTGCACGGAGCGTAGGCGCGACGGAACGCCGCCGCCGGTTCCCTTCAGATAGGCCTCCTTCTCCGTCCACGCGCGGAAGAAGGCAACCGCGCGCTGGCTGTGCGGCAGAGACGAGAGCGCAGTGGCTTCATCGGGGCCGAAGAACCGCGCCGCCAGCCGATCGGCGTCGATCGACGGATCGATGCGCTCGAGGTCGAGGCCCACCGGAGCCGAGCGGGACACGGCGAGCATCATCCAGTCGCCCGAGTGGGCCATGCTGTGGTGGGGGACGGGGGCGTCCGTCCGCAGGAATGGGCGACCACGCGGATCGCGCTCGAGCGGGAC
>JAQTVA010000197.1 GCA_028707055.1 Candidatus Bipolaricaulis sp.
CCTTCGCCGCCTGCGGTCCGAGGGCGAACGAGATCGTCGGCGATCACGGCCTCGACTACAGCCTCGGCGAGCGATCGCCGCTGGCGCGCATCTACGACCTCGACGGCACGGTTCTCCTGCTGGGCGTAGGCCACGAGGGCAACACGTCGATCCACCTCGCCGAGTACCGGGCCGAGTACCCCGGAAAGCAGGATACGAAGAACGGTGCGCCGGTCCTCGTCGGTGGGACGCGCGCGTGGGTTCCGATCGTCGACGTTGCGATCGACTCGAGCGACTTCGAGCGGATCGGGACGGCGTATGCGAAGGTGCCTGGACGCGTACACTGCCGATCCGTCGGGGCGGGAGTCGGTCTCTGGATGAAGCAGCGCCCGCTGGTCGACTTCGCTGCGCAGTGGATACCGATGAACCGCCGTCTCCCACCGGTGGATGACGGAATCCGAGTTCGGGCCCTCGGGGCACAGGACCGTGAGGAGTGGGGGCGCCTTCGCGCCGCGCTGTGGCCGTGCCACCGGCGCGACGAGCTGGAGAGGGAGATGGAGGAGATGCCGACTCGTCCGGATCGCGAGGGTGTGTTCGTCGCCGAGTTCGGGAAGAGCGCGCTGTGCGGCATGGTCGAGGCGTCCCTTCGGCCGCGAGCCAAAGGGTGCTCGACGAGCCCGGTAGGGTACATCGAGGGGTGGTACGTCGATCCCGCGTGGCGCCGACGCGGCGTCGGCCGCCGCCTCGTCGAAGCGGCGGAGGCGTGGGCGCGAGCGCGCGGATGCACGGAGATGGCGTCGGACACGACGTCCGACTACCCCGCAAGCGCCGCCGCCCACCGCGCGGTGGGGTACGCGGCCACCTCGACGTGCCTCCAGTTCCGCAAGGGGCTGCGACCATGAGGCACGCCCTCGTCCGCGGCGTGAGTCCGGCGATGAACCGCTGTGAGCTGACGCACTGCACCCGCGAGCCGATCGACATCGAACGCGCGGAGACCCAGCATCGCGCGTACCTTACCGCTCTGGAGGAGTCGGGGTGCCGGGTCCATGTCCTCCCCGCGGTTCCGGAGCTTCCGGACTGCGTGTTCATCGAGGACACGGCCGTTGCTGTCGGGGCAACGGCCGTGATGACTCGACCCGGCGCGGCGTCCCGCCGCCCGGAGGTGGACGCGGTCGCGGACGCCCTGCGCGACTGTCTGGAGATCGTTTGGATCGTTCCCCCGGCGACCCTCGACGGAGGCGATGTGCTCTGCGTCGGCCGGACCCTTTTCGTCGGCGCCTCCGGGAGAACGAACTCCGCTGGGGTGGCGCAGCTTCGATCGCTCGTGGCCCCGCGAGGCTACAACGTCGTGTCTGTTCCCGTCACCGGGTGTCTCCACCTCAAGTCCGCCGTCACCGCCGTCGCCGATCACGTGCTCCTCGTTCAGGAGCGCTGGGTCGACGGCGATGCGTTCTCCGGGTGCGAGCGGATCGAGGTCGATCCCCGAGAGCCCGGCGCGGCGAACGGTTTGTGGATCGGGGATAAGATTCTCTTCCCCGCCGCCTATCCCTACACCGCAGAACGGCTGCGACGGCGAGGCCTTCGCGTCCGCGTCGTCGACGTCTCGGAGTTCGCCAAGGCTGAAGGTGCGGTGACCTGTTGCAGCCTGATCTGGGACGATTCGTCGGCCGCAGGTCGCTAGACGAATCGGCCACCCCGTGCGGGTTCTCACCTGACGTGGGTCGGCGGACCCAGGGCACGTTCATCCCACGACGAAGCGCCGTGGAGCGATGGAATAGCCTGCAAATGCCCCGCTCGGGCCAAGCTCGGCGGCCGTTTCGATCTCGCCTCGTTTCATGGGGCCGTGTTCCACGTTGGCTCCATCCTGAACCGGGTTGCCAAAGCCGGCATCGAAGACGTCCGGGCGAGGAGGACGAACCTCGCACGGAGTCCAACAGGGAGTCCGCGCGGCACGCCGAGAGGACGTGGCGACCGCACGAGCGATGTCGTAGAGTGTCGCCCGATTTGTCTCGGGACCCCGAGAGGAGAAGATGTCGCCTACAAGTCAGAGGACAGGGAATGGAACCGCGCGCGGTCGTCGGTCGCGGCGCACCCTGGGACTTCTCTGCGCCGCGGCCGCGCTGGCCGTGGTCGTCGGGGCCATCGTGTCCCTTCGTTTCTGTACGCGTGAGGAGATTCTCCTCCCTTCGTGGACGCCTCCCACGCTTCGCGAAGCGCGGGTTCAGCTCGAGGGGAAGACATTTGAAGCGTTCGCGGACGAGGCGTATCGCCTCCATCTGCTCCGCCATCCGCAGACGATCACGGCCCTCGGTCTGGCTGAAGAACTCGGAGTCCGCAACGACCGCCTCGACGACTACTCGGACGAGTTCCGTCGTACGACGCAGGCCATCGAGCAGGAGATCTACCGGCGACTGCACGCGTACGACCGCGAGGCCCTGACTCCCGATGAGAAGGTGACGTACGACGCCTGCGAGGTGCTGTGGAGCGATCTCACGGCACACGAAGTCCCGGCCGTCTCGCTCTACCCGGTCTCGGCCAGCGACGACTCGCCCCACACGCTCCTGTACGCACGCTTGATCGCCACTTGGCGACTGGCCGAGGAACGGGATGTCGTCGACTACATCGCTTGTCTACACCAGGCGGACCAGCAGATCCTGGAGCTGCGGAAGCGTCTCCTCGACCTGCGCGATGACGGGCGTCTTCCCCCGGCGGCCACGCTCAACCAGGTGCTGGTTCAGATCGCGCCGTTTCGGATCACCGAGAGGTGGTCGCGGTCGGAGTACTTGCCCGAGCACATCGTGGCGGGCCACAACCCGTACTTCGTGGCCTTGCGTGAGCAACTGCTCGCCATGCCCGAGATCGGGGTCTCCCAGCGCGTGGCGTACCTGACGGAGGCTCGCACCGCACTGGAGCGGGAGGTCATCCC
>JAQTVA010000198.1 GCA_028707055.1 Candidatus Bipolaricaulis sp.
AAGGGCCGCATCTCGGCCCTTCTGAAGCAGCTCGCATCACTCACGCCCGCAGACCGTGCACAGGCCGGTCAGTGGCTCAACGACCTCAAGGGACGAAGCGCGAAGGCGTTCGCCGAACGCGAAGCGCACCTGCGCGGCCACGCGTTGGGCGACCGGCTGGCAAAGGAGCGGGTGGACGTCACCCTCCCGGGCGTGTATCGCCCCTGCGGTCACGCCCATCCCCTGTCGAAGGTCCAAGAGGAGATCGAGTCCATCTTCATGCGCATGGGCTTCGACGTGGCAACGGGGCCCGAGGTCGAGACGGAGTACTACAACTTCGAGGCGCTGAACATCCCCGCCGACCACCCCGCGAGGGCAGATTGGGACACGTTTTTCATCACCGACTCCACGCTCCTGCGGCCCCACACCTCGCCCGTCCAGATCCGGGTGATGGAGCGGAGCACCCCGCCGGTACGCATCATCTGCCCGGGCCGGTGCTATCGCCGCGATGCGCAGGATGCGACGCACTCCCCCGTGTTTCACCAGATCGAGCTTCTGTGGGTGGAGGAGGGGCTGTCCCTCGCCAACCTCAAGTTCGTCCTCGAGCTGTTCACGAAGGAGTACTTCGGAGCCGGCTACACGATGCGGTTCTCAGGCGACTTCTTCCCGTTCACCGAGCCGTCCGTCCAGGTCCACATCAAGGCGCCGGGCGCGACCCACTGGCTGGAGATCATGGGGGCGGGAATGGTTGACCCCGCCGTACTCACCGCCGTCGGTTACGACCCCGAACGGATCACCGGGTTCGCCTTCGGACTCGGCATCGAGCGGATGGCGATGCTGAAGTACGGGATCGACGACATTCGCACATTCCTGACAAACGACCTCCGCTTCATCCGCCAGCTCTAGTCCGCCCCACCCGACGGCGTCCTCCGGAAGAGGAGCACCGCGTTCTGTCCGCCGAAACCGAACGAGTTCGACAGGGCGTTCCGAATCTCCATCGGCGTCGATTGCGCGGTGTAGTCGAGGTCGCAAGCGGGATCCGAGGTCTCGTAGTTCTGCGTCGCAGGGATGAGACCGTGCTTCATGGAAAGGAGCGTGGCGATCGCCTCGACGCCCCCCGCCGCGCCCAGCAGATGGCCCACCTGGGACTTGGTGGAGCTGATCTTCACCGTCCGTGCGGCCTCGCCGAGCGCGCGTTTGATCGCCACGGTCTCGATGCGGTCATTCGGCTCGGTCGACGTCCCGTGGGCGTTGATGTAGTCGATCTCCGCCGCGCCCACACCCGCTCGTGACAGCGCCATTTCGATCGCGCGGCGTGCCCCGTCTCCATCCTCCGCCGGGGACGTGATGTGGAACGCATCCCCCGTCATGCCGAACCCGGCAAGCTCCGCGTAGACGTGCGCTCCTCGGCGCTCGGCCTCCTCGGCGGATTCCAGCACGAGGAAGCCTGCGCCCTCGCCCATCACGAAACCATCCCGATCGCGGTCGAACGGCCGGGACGCCCTTTCGGGCTGGTCGTTGCGTTTGGATAGGGCTCCGATGCGCGTGAATCCGGCGTAGGTGATTCGCAGCATCACCGACTCCGCGCCGCCGGCGATCACCACATCCGCAAGTCCTCCGGCGATCCACTCCCCAGCGATGCCGATGGCGTGGGATCCGCTGGCGCACGCCGAGACCACGCCGAAGTTGACGCCTCGCAGGCCGTACTCGATCGAGATCTCGCCCGCGAGCGCGTTCGGCATCAGCCGGGTGACGAAGAACGGGCTGACCCTGCGCGGGCCCCGGTCCGCAAGCTCCCGCGCGTTCTCGACGAAGGTCTCCATTCCGCCGATCCCCGTCCCGGAGACGACCCCCGCGCGGTTCGGGTCGTAGTCCCCCGAGCCGAGTCCGGCGTCGCGCAGCGCAAGTCCGGCGGACACGAGCGCGAGCTGCGCGGATCGATCGAGGTGACGGGCCCTTTTCGGATCCAGGTGGGCCGTCGGATCGAAGTCGACGACGGGAGCTCCGATCTTGACGTCAATGTCCGTCAGGTCGATCACGTCATCGACGCGGCGCACGCCGCTCCGCCCGCTGCTCAAACCCTCCCAGAACGCATCCTTTCCCGTTCCGATCGGTGTGATCGGCCCGATCCCGGTGATAACTACCCGTCTGCGCATGCTGTCTCCGTGTTGGCCGTTCACCGCTACGCCACGCCGGCCGCGGCCGAACCTCCGTCTCGACTCCCCGCCCGCTCGTGTGGGATGACACTATAGGAGAGGACGAGGATCCCCCGCAAGGCCGGCTACTCCGGCAGACCCTCGAGAATGTCGACGGTCCGGCTTGCCCCGATTCTCGACGCGCCCGCGGCCAGCATCTCCAACGCCGTCTTCGTATCCCGGATCCCTCCGGAAGCCTTCACACCCGCATCAGGCCCGACCACGCGACGGAGGAGCGCGACGTCCGCCGCCGTCGCTCCCCCCGTGGAGAACCCCGTCGATGTCTTCACGTAGTCGACTCCCGCTTCTCGCGCCAGCCGCGCGCCGTCCCTCTTCTCCTCTTCGGAGAGGAGGCACGTCTCAAGGATCGCCTTCACGATGACGTCGCGGCACGCGACACGCGCCGCCGCGCACACCTCGCGGATGTCCTGCGTGAAGGTGGCGTGGTCTCCCTCTTTCAGCGCATCGACGCGGACAACCATGTCGAGCTCGTCCGCTCCCAGCCGAACCGCCTGTTCCGCCTCGTACCGCTTCGCTTCCGCCGTGGTCGCGCCGTGGGGAAACCCGATGACCACGCACAGCTTCACCGGTGACCCCCGCAGAAGCTCCTTGGCCAGCGCCGCGTGACACGGGCTGACGCACACCGAGGCCGTCCCGTATCGTGCGGCCTCGGCGCACAATGCGCGGACGCCCGCCCGGCTTGCTGCCGGCCCGAGCAGCGTGTG
>JAQTVA010000199.1 GCA_028707055.1 Candidatus Bipolaricaulis sp.
CGGCAGCGGACGACGACGTGAGAGCCGGCGACGCCGCGGGCGTGGAGCCAGACATCCTCGGGGTGGGCGTCGCGCAACAGCTGGTCGTTCTGCGCTGCGCTGCGCCCGACCCATACGGTGTATCCCTCGACCTCGAACCGCCGGGGCGCCGAACGGGCTTCCTGCCGAGGCTTCGAAATACGTCGCCCCAAGTCAAGAAGCGCAAGAGCCTTCGCCGACGGCTCGGCGCCCCCCTCGACGGCGCCGAGCGCTTCCTCGAGCAGCCGGATCTCGCTTTGGAGTCGGGCAAGCCGCAGCGTCACGCTCGGCCGCCCGCGGTCGAGCCTTCTCGCCAGCTTGTAGAGCCGCTGGGCGTTCTCTCGCGCGCCGAGCGCAGGATCGAGCGGAACGGAGACCGCTTCGCCGGTGACAGGGTCGGGAATGACCGCGTGGATCGTTCCTGGCCCGAGATCGGCAACGTGAAGCGTGAGCAGGTCCGCCCGGTGCCGCAGATCGGCCGCGCGGCCGGCGTCGGCAAGCCATGCGCGGAGCTTCCCCGCGGTGCGCACCCTGCACCCGAGTGCGTACTGCACGCGGGCCCGAACCGTTCGTTCCTCGGTGCCCTGTGCGCTCCGGTCCTGCTCAGCCCCCCCGCTTGCATCGAGGGCCTCAGAAAAAGCCGGGGCCCGGGTCGCCGCGTACGGGGGCGGGTAGTACGTGGCCCGTCTCCCATCGACGCTGATGTGGGGATCCGGCTTGTCGGTGTACGCCACCACGGCGCGCAACGCCGCGACGATCTCGACGGCGAAGTCGGAAGAGGGACCCGCGGCTCTTGCGAACGCGACGACATCCTCGGCCGTAGCGCGTCCAACCCCGTCGACGGATCTCACGAGGGTTCGTTCCGCGTTCGGCTCGCCGTTCGGCTCGCCGTTCGGCCCGTGCAGCACGGGGCGCAGTGCATCCACCGTCGCGGTTGCCGGATCCAGCTTCGCCTGAGGTTCGGGCGGCGCGTAGACCGCTCCTGGAACGAGGCGCAGGCTCTTCCGCTCGCAGCCCACAATGCGCTTCGCCTCGAGGAGAACAAGGCCGCCCTGCGTTCCGGTCAACTCGGCGATCAGTCGATACGAGCGCAGTGCTACCCCGTCAAACCGCTCGACCTCGAAGGTCACGACGCGCTCCCAGCCGAGTTGGTGGACGGAGCGGATCTTCCCGCCGCGCAGGTGCTTGCGCAGGAGCATCACGAAGGCGCTCGGCTTCTGGGGGTTCGGAAGACGCAGCCGGGAGCGATGAAGCAGCGCCCGCTGGGGAGAAACGAGGACGGTGTGGTTTCCACTTGCGAACACCCCGATCAGGAAGAGCGACGGAATCGGCTCGTGGATCGACCGGATGAGCCCCCCCTCGATCGTCGGGCGAAGCTCGCTGAGCGATGCGGCGATCGCGAGACCGTCCATGGAACCTCCAGTTGAAGAACCCCGTTACCTGTGGCTATAATCCGCGATTGTACTGCCGGCGTAGCTCAGTGGTAGAGCAATGGTTTCGTAAACCATCGGTCGGAGGTTCGACTCCTCTCGCCGGCTTGAGTCTCCTGCCGATCCAAGGGCAAACCCCATCCCGGAATCCTTCCTCCGCAAGGACCTAATCGCTCCCAAAGCAAACCGAGCAGGGAGTGAGCCCCGCGTCTTCCGCGTGTTGCTGAGCGCAGTAGTAGGCTCTGGATGATGGGGCAATCGAGCAGACGAGGTCGCACGTCCGTCGGTGATAGACGACCCCGCGCCGGTCTGCGACGTAGAACACGGCGTCGTCGGGTCCGGGAACGGGTCCGTCGAGTGTGGAGTACACAGTCGCGTGAAGCGGAATCTTGAAGACCGCCGACGTTCTTCGTCCCCACTCGTCCTCGACGACGATTTCGATCGTCGCCTCCTGGGAGGGAAACCCGATCCCATCATAGATCTCGCGCACCCGCGACGTGCTGTGAACGTAGCCTTCCTCGGGGCGGGGCGCGTACGGGGCGCCGTTCGCGGCTAGTTCCGCCGTGTACAACGGGTAGACGATGCACGCATTCTCGCACAGGATCGCGTCGTAGAGGGCGTGCCAGACCCCGTCCTCCCGCGGTGGGCAGAAGATGGAGTCGGGAATCGGAGAGCCGCAAAGCGTCTTGAGCGGGCAGGTCAGCCGCACGTCGACCAGGTGCCACGCGTCATCGCACAAGACCCCGGAGACGTCGGTCGAGACGGTCGCCTCGTGATACGAAGCGTCAATCAACGTCCTCTCGAAGGGACTCAGAAACCAGCGCGATGGAATCCCGTTGATCCGGGGGCGGAAGAGGGTCGGCCGCGCATTGCTCCCCGTCGCGACGACGGTGTCGGTTCGCACCTGCTCCCCGTTGGTCCAGCGGATCTCGGCGCTCCACTGAAGCCGGTCGACGGTGACGGACAGCTCGGCATCGGCCGTCGTCACGACCTGCCCGTCGGGAAGGGCGTACGTGTACTCTCCCCGCGGTGCGCGGCAGAGGATGGTGGCTGCGTACGGGACGTGCCCCAAGGACGGTTCGATGCGAGCGTCGAACGCGATCGGCCTCTCGCAGCCGGAAAGGCCAAGAACGAGTAGGGCTGCGCAGCAGACGCAAGCGCTCCGCATATCCCCTCCCTCGCCGGAAGCGAACACAACTTCCGGCCGAATGTCAAACGTCTGCGGGCCATCCCACTAGTCCTGCGTCTCGCGGATGCACGCGCCGACGAGCCGTTCCTCGCCCCGTCATCGGTCGCAAGCCCTCGCCGTCTCCACTCCCGTGGGTCTACTCCCAGCGATGGACGGATCATAGTCGAGACCGTGCCCGTCTTCTGCGGAGTTCCGGCGTCCCGGACAGGGGACAGGTTTCCTCCGCCGGGAGGGCAGAATCCTCATCGCTTCGTCTCAGGCA
>JAQTVA010000032.1:0-8369 GCA_028707055.1 Candidatus Bipolaricaulis sp.
TGAACGTCCTTCTCTCGGCGATCACGCTTCTTCGCTGCTAGGGTGCTAGCGAAGCCGGACGACGAGGGCGCTGCGCGGCAGCGAGCTTTCGCCTCGCCTCGTCGATCTGAGCCTCCACAGCGGGCGTCGCCGTCCCGCCGCGCGCAGAACGCGCGGCGAGCGAACGACCGAGATCGAAGACCGCAACCAGGTCGCTCCCGAAGTGCGGGTCGATCGCTGCGTACTCCTCCGGCGGCAGAGAGCGCAGCGGGACGCCGCGATCTCGGGCGCGGAGGACCGCCTGTCCGACAAGGAAGTGGCTGCGACGGAACGGGACGCCCCGGGCGACCAGGTAGTCGGCCAGATCGGTTGCCAGGAGTTCGTCGTCGCACGCGTCCGCCATTCGCGCCGCGTCGACCTCCAGGGTGCGAATCAGCGCTGCCGCGAGCGGCAGCTCCAGCGCCACCGTATCGACGGTGTCGAAGAGGGCCTCCTTATCCTCCTGAAGATCCTTGTTGTACCCCGACGGCAGTCCCTTCAGGGTGCAGAGAAACCCTGCGGCACGACCGATCAGGCGCCCGGCCTTGCCGCGCAGCAGCTCGAGCGCGTCGGGGTTTCGCTTCTGGGGCATCAGGCTGGAGCCTGTCGCGTACGCTTCCGGCAACCGAACGAAGCCCACCTCGGCGCTCGACCAGAGGATGAGCGTCTCGGCGAGGCTGCTCAGGTGAACCTGCAGCAGGGCCGCCCACGTGAGCAGCTCGGCGACGAAGTCGCGGTCCTCCACAGCGTCAAGGCTGTTCTCCGACGCCGCCGAGAAGCCAAGCCTCGCAGCAAGCGCGTCCCGATCGATCGGGTAGGTCGTTCCCGCCAGCGCCCCCGACCCCAGGGGACAGACCGCGACTCGCCGCTCGACGTCGCACAGCCGTTCCTCGTCGCGCTCGAGTTTCCAGAAGTGCGACATCAACCAGTGACTGAACAGCATCGGCTGCGCGGGCCGGAGGTGCGTGTACCCCGGCATGACGACCCCGAGATGCTGCGCCGATGCCTCGACCACCGCCCGCTTGAGGTCCGCGAGCCCGGCGCGAAGTCGCGGAATCACGTCCATCAAGTACAGCCGAAGATCGGTCGCAACCTGATCGTTGCGCGACCTCCCGGTGTGGAGCATCCCGGCCGTCGCACCGATCCGCTCGGTGAGCCGTCGCTCCACTGCGCTGTGGATGTCCTCGTCGACGGCGTCAACGGCGAAGGTTCCTGCCGCGATCTCGTCCGCGATCCCCTCCAACCCGGCAACGATCTGCGCCGCCTCTTCGGCAACAAGCACGCCCGCGTCGCGCAGCGCCTCGGCGTACGCGATGCTTCCGCGGACATCCACGGCCGCCAGGCGGTGATCGAAGCGAATCGAGTCTCCGAACTGGCGCACGCGGTCGTCGGTCTCTCCCTCAAAACAGCCGCCCCAGAGCGTCATGCGTCGCACCGTCCCGCAACCAGGGACGACACCGCGGTCTCGCCCGGAGAACCCTGCGACTCCGCCAGCTCTCGGTCCACCAGTGCCTTCACAGCAAGCGGAAGGCCGAAGAGGCGAATGAACCCCGCCGCATCCGCTTGGTGGTACTCGTCGTCCTTGCCGAATGTCGCCAGCGCCTCGCGGTACAGCCCGTACGGCGACTTCCGGCCCGCGACGACGCAGCTTCCCTTGTACAGCTTGATCCGCACCGTACCGCTGACGCGCTCCATCACTTGACTGACGAAGGCGTGAAGCGCCTCGCGGAGCGGTGTGAACCATAGGCCGTAGTAGACGAGTTCGGCGTATTTCTGAGCGACGAGGAGCTTGTAGTGCAGGGTCTCGCGATCGAGACACAACCCCTCAAGCCCCTGTAGAGCGGTGTAGAGCACCGTTCCCCCAGGGGTTTCGTACACGCCGCGCGACTTCATCCCGACGAGCCGGTTCTCGACCATGTCGGCGCGCCCCACGCCGTGGGCCCCCGCAACGGAGTTCAGGTGTGTGAGCAGAGCCACCGGATCCATCGGCGTCCCGTCGACGGCCACCGGAAACCCCTTCTCGAAGTCGATCTCTACGTCCTGCGGCTCATCGGGTGCTTCCTGGGGCGAGCAACTGCGACAGAACATGGACTCGTCGGGCTCGGCCCACGGATCCTCGAGGATCCCGCCCTCGTGGCTCAGGTGCCAGATGTTGGCGTCGCGGCTGTAGACCGACTCCTTCTTCGACATGACGGGGACGCCGTGCGCGGCGGCGTAGGCAACGGCATCGTCTCGCGACCGGATCGACCACTCGCGCCACGGAGCGATGACCTTGAGCGACGGGTCGAGTGCCTTCACGCCGAGCTCGAACCGCACCTGATCGTTCCCTTTGCCGGTGCAGCCGTGAGCCACCGCATCCGCTCCCTCCGCGTGCGCCACCTCGACCAAGTGCTTCGCAATCACAGGCCGCGCCGTGGCGGTCCCCAGCAGGTACAAGCCTTCGTACACGGCTCCGGCTTGAAGCGTCGGAAACGCGTACTCCCGAAGGTACTCGTCCCGCAGATCGAGTACGACGGCCTTGCTGGCTCCGCTTGCGAGCGCCTTCTTCTCCAGCCCCCCCATTTCCTTCTGACCTTGGCCGACGTCAGCCGTCACCGTGACGACGTCGCATCCATAGTGCTCCTTGAGCCACGGCACGATGACCGAGGTGTCAAGCCCGCCCGAGTACGCGAGAACAACCTTCTCAATCCCGGATTTCATGGAACGCATCCTTTGTCGAAACGTGCAGCCATCCCGATCGGCGCGAGTGCGCCGGCCTCAAGCGACAGATCGATGAATCCGCGCATGCCGGGTGAGCTCACCGGGACTGCACGTCTGGGGAAAAGAAGAGAGAAGAGAAACTCGCACGTACAGCCGGTAAGCTACCCGGCCGTACGGCTGCGGAACATCGCACGCGCGCCAAGAGTCGAAACTCGGAACACGTCACTCATAGGCCTGACTATACGGACCTCCCGAAGACGTTTCAAGAGGATGGGCGGGCGCAGCGCGCCGCACGAAGCCCCGAAGGCCCGATCCGTCGAAACGAGCCGGTGCCGGTCGGCTGGGGAAGTACAATGCCCCACATCCTGGGAGGTGGTGGTGTGAGCAGGACGCTGGGAGTCGCGCTGATCGTCGTCAATCTGGCCTTCGTCGTCGCCACCGCGTGCAGCGGAGTCGTCCTGGTCGGCGATGGAGCCGTCGTTGTGGGGATTAACGAGGACAACGACAAGATCGACGCCTCGATGTGGGCGACCGCCGCGACGGAGACACGCCACGGCGCCGTCTACTTCGGCTTCTACTTCCCGCATCTCGGGAACCGTCACTCGACCTGGTACGAGATGCAGGGGATCAACGACCAGGGCCTGTTCTTCGACCTGTTCAGCACGCCGTGCCGAGACGAAGAAGCAGCCAGCCCGGGTCCGACGTTCGGCCCCGCCCGTCCGCCTGAGGCGATCGAGCGGAACCTGCTGGCGTCCTGCTCCACCGTCTCCGAGGCGTTGGCCTTCCTCCACAAGAAGAACTACGCGCAGGTCCTACCCTGCGTCCAGACGCTCCTCGTCGATCGCGCCGGCAACGCCGCGGTGTACACCGGGAAGACCGACGTCTTCCGCACGGGGCCGGGGTTCGTCGTGACCAACTTCTGGCTCGACGACCCGTCGCTCGGGGATTGGCCGCACGATCGGTATTTCGCGGCGACGTCGATGATCGCGTGGGACGGCAGCCCCACGCCGAACCGCACAGCGCAGATCCTCCGGGCGGTGCGCCACATCCCCACTCCTGGGGACTCGTACGCCGACGGCGGCACCCGCTACTCCGTCGTCTGTGATCTTGCGGGCGCCGTAGCCGACGTCTACCTCGACGGCGACTTCACGCAACGAGCGCGGCTTGACCTCGCACCGCTGTGGGCCGACGGGCTCGAGCGAGTGCCCCTCGCCGGGCTGTCCTTCGCCCCAAGCGAACTGCCGTAGCGGGACGAGACGGGGACAAGGCCCCCAATTCGTCGGGTGGAGTGGGCGGGGAAACAGGGGACACAATCCCCAATTCATCGGTTGGAGTGGGCGAGAGAAACAGGGGACACAATCCCCAATTCGTCGGGTGGAGTGGGTGAATTGAGGTTGTGTCCCCGTTCTTGCCTACGTGATGCGGACGGCGTACTTCGCCTGTTGGACCGGCTCGTCCTCCCACGGTCGGAGCAGCACGAACCGGATCTCGTGCTTGCCCTGGCTCAGCGGACGGAAGCGAAACACCTCGACGGCGCCGGCCCCCATGCGCTTCATGCCGGCGATCCGGCGTCGGCTGACGAGGGAGAGCGCCACGTGGTCGAAGTCGGCTTTCCATTCGTATCCCGCGGTGGCGGGAGAACGGAGCTTGATCTCAAACGGAGCGTCTGCCCGAGCATCGAGTACGTTGGCCTTGGTCCGTGGCATCTCCACCTCCGTTCACACCGCGCGTCGCCGTGCACCCCGCCTGGACGCGCCCTTCGCCGGCGGCGTCTCGATCCACTCGACCTGCGCGTCGTAGAACGCGAACTGGGCGTCGATTCCGCAGCCGCCATAGCCGATCCGGCCAAAGCCGCCTTCCCCCCAACCGTCGCCCCAGCTGTTCTTGATCGCCCAGCAGCCCGCATCGTCATCATAGCCAATGACCGCAATGGCATGTAGCCCGAGCACGTCCGACGTCGTCGGCCGGTACACACCGCCGCGGTAGTAGAGGAAGTCCGAGTACACGACCATCGCCCCGATGACCGGACCGCGGACGCACAGCGCCTCCTTGCGGGCTTGGGCATCGACCGCCTTTCTCCAGCGTTTGACCCTAACAACCGGCGGAATCCCCTTGCAGTACGCCTGCCGGCCGCGGTACGGGAAGTCCGCGTCGCGTCCCACCCCGTGGTCGCGGCAGCGCTCGAGGGCGAGTCCCGGCTGCCACCCTTTCTCGCAGCCGTCGGTTCCCGTCCCGCAGAAGAACAGGTCGGCGACCGACAGCACCAAGTTCAGGTTGGCGTCCTTGTTTGCGACTCGCATGCGGGACTCGAGGGACGCGCAGGTCGCGAAAGCCACGCACGACCCGCACATCCCCTGATCGCGGATCGGCGTGATCCAGTCCGCGCCATCCACATCGCGCCAGTCCCGAGCGGAAGGCAACGGCTTGCATCCCGTCTGCCCGAACCCGGCCAGGCTCCTCGACCGCCACCCGCCGCCCGGCTCGCGCCCGTGCGGGGCGAGACCGAACACCCCCGGAGCGAGCCGTCCCGCCTTGTGCAGCTTCGCGATGGGCGTCAGCCCGGCCTTCCACTCCAACCCTTGGCCGGCAATCGCACGCCGAATCCGATCGAGCTCCGTCATCGACCCTCACCCTCCTCCTTGGCCCTCGTTCGCACCCCATGGTATCCGTAGATGATGAGTTACAGCGTGCAAGTATAAGGGAAGTATATAGAAGGTCCAACAGACGCCGCGCACCCGACGTGGCGTCGCAGCTTGCTGCGCCGTTGCCCGATGAAATGCCTTGAGCAGGAGCAAGCTCCACCCCGACGCCGGCGCTTAGTGCAATCACGACGGGTGGACGTAGCCCCAGCGTCCACCTGTCGGCCTGCACAAGACATCAAGAAACAGGACCGACCCCGCTCCGCTCTACTCCCGCCGTTCGCCCTACGTGACGGCACGAACGAGTTCGGTCGTCGCCAGGGCAAAGAGGGCGGCCGGAAGAGCGAGGGCGATGAGGCCTCGCCCCGCGTGCGGTACGCCCCTCGCCCCGTGCAGTCTCCAGCGTACGAGGAGGACTGCGACACCGTAGTGCCACGATACCGCTGCGGACGTGAGCGCCTCCAGGTTGGCGGCCATGCCCACCGCGTGAACTTGCACAGTGCTCTGTTGGGCAGCGTCCGACCCATGAAAACCGAAGAGCACCCAGAGAAGCCCGACGGCCACGAGGGCGCCGACAACCCGCGACACAACGCGCCACACCCGCATTCCTGGCCGTGCGTCGGGGAATTCATCGAGGAATCCCTTCAGGCGAGCCTTGGCAGATCCTGCGTGGGCCCACAAGAGAAGAAGCTCCGTGCCCAGCCCGCCTACCATCACGTAGAGCAGAATCCACAGTTCCATGTAGCTCATGAGGCCTCCGTGTCACGCCTCTCTTCACCGCAGACGTTTGAGCATATCATAGACCCGCCTAGAAGCCGAGGGCTACGGACCTTATCCGCACAACAGAGTCGGGAGAAGCACGTGTCGCCGAGCCCGGGGCGGGCAAACAGGGTGTGCCGCCTCGACCTCGCTCGACCGTCCTGCTCGCGGACCGGCGGCAAGGTGCCTACGCGGGAAATAGGGTTTGTGTCCCGGGTTTTCCGACGTAGCGTCGCAGCTTGCTGCGACGTTGCCTGATGGGATGTGGTGGGCAGCGGCAAGATCCAACCCTGACGTCGGCAGCCTGGAGCAATCAGGATGGATGAATGAGGCACCGGCGTCCACCCGCGGACCTGCGAGAGGAATCGCGAAACAAGGCCTGAAACTGCCGCTGCGGAGGCTACGCCGTGACGCGCAATCTCAGGCCGAGCGCGCGCACAACCCTGAGGACTGTCCCGAACTCGGGGTTGCCGTCCGGCGCGAGCGCCTTGTACAGGCTCTCGCGTCCAAGCCCCGTGAGCCGCGCGATCTCGGACATTCCCTTGGCGCGCGCCACGTCCCCGAGAGCCGCCGCGAGCAACGCCGGATCATCTTCTTCGAGCGCGGCATCCAGATACGCAGCAATGTCGTCGGCGCTCTCGAGATACCGCGTTGGATCCCATAGTCGGGTGTCTGTCTTCGCTCTGGGCACAGCGCACCTCCTCAGAGACCGCGAGCGAGTTCCTTCGCCCGCTCGATGTCCCGCTTCTGACTCGACTTGTCCCCGCCTGCCAGCAGTACGATCAAGGCTTCTCCTTGCTGC
Organism: Candidatus Bipolaricaulis sp.; assembly: GCA_028707055.1. GTDB lineage: Bacteria > Bipolaricaulota > Bipolaricaulia > UBA7950 > UBA9294 > JAPLGD01. The sequence continues at coordinate 6,919 of JAQTVA010000032.1, forward strand.
TGCACATAGGCGCGATAGCCCGGGCCGCAAGGGACCCGCAGCTCGGAGACACCCTCGCCGATCGGCTGCACGTCCCCGAGGTTGCCAAGAGACAGCCGCCGAATGCGGGCGAGGATGCGGAACCGCGCCTCACGATCGCGCAAGCTCTCGAACCAGGATTCGAACTCGGCGGTCTGCCGGACCTCAATCACGACGGGAGTGTATCCTAAAGGATACGCCCGCGCAACCGCGGCGATCCTCTGCGCGACCTCTGCTGCACCCGTTGAGTGTGACGGGCCAGAAGCCGCATGCATGGAGAAGAGCGACAGCCTCCTCGACCGCCGCCTTCATGACCATCCCACTGCAGTCGGGCCCTCACCTCTTCTCCAGCAGGAAGTGCTGGGACTGAGTTCTGGCTTGCAGGACGTAGCCTGCCCCAGACGTCAAGAGGCAAGACACAACCCCGTCGCGCACGGACCCGCGGCAAGGTGCCTACGCGGGAAATGTGGTTTGTGTCCCCGGTTTTCCGACGTAGCGTCGCAGCTTGCTGCGACGTTAACCGCGTGTTCGGACCCGCCGTGACGGCGATGGGTCTTCCCTTGAAGAGCGATGTGATACGTCCCCCGAATCGGCCAGTACACCACGTTCCGGCAGATGCGACGCCCAAAGCGCAGACCGCGTGACCGTCGCGGAGTGGCCGTCGTCAATCGCCGCCCGAAGCGGAATGTCAAGAAGCAAGATCGGATCCCGCCGCCCCGACCCGACGCTCGGTAGAACGCCGCCACGGGAAATAGGGTTTGTGTCCCGGGTTTCGCCGGACCCGGCCTATCGGCCAAGGGCGACGTCGACAGCGGCAAGGATGAGGTCGAGCTTCGCGCGGGACAGTTTCCCCACCCGCTCCGTGAGGATGCGTCGGTCGACGGTCACGAGTTGCGTGGCGTTCGCAACGGAGTCCTTGGGAAGCCCGGAAGCGCGCGCCGTGAGCAGCACGCACGCCGGCGCCTCGGCCCAACCGAGATTGCTGGTCAACGTAACGCAGACAACGGTGCTGAGGCGGCTCTGATTGAGAGCATCGCTCTGAACGACGACCACCGGGCGCCGGAACCCTGGCGCGGATCCGGTTGGTGCGGGAAGATCGGCCCACCACACGTCGCCCTGAGCAATCACCAGTCGCTCCGCTCCAGCGTCTCTCGGGCAGCGGCCGCAGTGAAGCCATCTGGCGCCTCACCGACTGCGTCACAGACGCAATCCATCGCAGCCGTCACTTCATCCGGTGCGTGCCTCGCGAGGTACTCACGCACGGCACGGCTGTAGAGCCCGCTCCGCGTTGCGCCGACCCGACGAGCCAGCCGTTCCGCCTGCTCGAAAAGGTCATCTGGAATGGACACCGCCGTCTTCATACCCTGAGTATAACCATCATGTGGCGTGGAGCCAAGCCTGCCAGTCGGGCCCAAGCCCTCGAGCCGCAGCGC
>JAQTVA010000032.1:8469-11453 GCA_028707055.1 Candidatus Bipolaricaulis sp.
CCAGCCGTTCCGCCTGCTCGAAAAGGTCATCTGGAATGGACACCGCCGTCTTCATACCCTGAGTATAACCATCATGTGGCGTGGAGCCAAGCCTGCCAGTCGGGCCCAAGCCCTCGAGCCGCAGCGCCGGCGCCGCCTGCTCTGTACTCGCAGCGACCTCCATCACAATCCGCTGGAGTCCACCATGGCAGCAGATCCTCGCGCCCGCCCCGCCGCGGAACCTGTCAAGTGAAGATGTGACCCCATCGCCCGACGGCAAGGTGCCTACGCGGGGAATAGGGTTTGTGTCCCGGGTTTCCCGACGTAGCGTCGCAGCTTGCTGCGACGTTAAGCAGCCTTGCCGCCTGACGGAGGGGGGAATCGCGTAGTCCGGGGCTGTTCATTACCACATTCCGCTCGGGCGTTACGCATTCTTCTCTCAGAGGGTCACTGACAGGGACAAGAGTCCCGCTGCGGTTCGCGTCGGGGCGGGGGTGCGTCTCGTCGGAACTGTGTACACGCTCGGGACTCAGCGATTCCCGAATCGCCGCGAGGATCAGCGGCCCGTCGCGAGGAGAGTCCGTCGTGCCGGGTATTCATCCCAGACCCGACCGTCGAGGGTGCGGCTGGCCTTCTTCTTGTGTACGCCGCCCCACTGCTTGAAGAAGAACGGAACGTGCTGCTCATGGCACTGGTCGCGGATCGCAAGCGCCCACTCGGGCTGCATGGGACGCGCCCCGGGTCCGGATTCGCCGCCGACAATGGCCCAGTGAATGCCCGCTAGGTCGACCGTCCCGACGTCGCCGAGCAGCGGCTCAAACGAGATGAAGCGCGTCGCGGCAGGGACTTGCCGGAGAGCTTCGATGCGAGTGGCACACTCCGCGTTCTCAACGCTGACGCCGACCCAGACGTTGTCGGGCCACGGCAAGCACTCGGCAAGTTCCTCGAGGCGCTCGGCCCGCTTCGTCAGGGCCTGGAAGACGTGCCAGTCTGCCTGCTCCATGACCGCAAAGACCCGGCGGATGAACGCGAGCGGCACGTCCTCGTGGAAGAGGTCGCTCATCGAGTTCACGAAGATCCGCTGAGGCCGTCGCCACCGAAGCGGCGCGTCGAGGCCGCCGGGATGTAGAGCCACACGAAAGCCGTCGCGGTAGTTCGGCTGCCCCATCGCTTGGAGCCGCTTCGCCAGCCTTTCCGCGTAGCAGTTGAGGCAACCCGGACTTGCCTTCGTGCAGCCCGTCACCGGGTTCCAGGATGATTCAGTCCACTCAATCCGCGACGGTCCCGCCATCTCTCCTCACCGTGGTCAGCGTACGTCTCAGAGATGACCTTCACAATCCCGGCTGCCGCGGGACGTCACAAGGCAAGACGCGACCCCTTCATCGCGAAGTGAGGGCGTCGTCATCAGGCAACATGTCGGGGCCGTAAAGGACGGCGTAGTCGAGGTCTTCGATCCAGGCCAGCGCGGCGTCTTCGACGATGGATTCGGTGAACCGCCCACTCATGGCTCCTCCCACAGTGAGCCTATCGGCGCGGCGTATAGCCCGTCGCCGAAGCTCGCACTGATCTCGCCGTCGTACAACACGACGCCTGCCCGGAATGCCTTCCCCGACGCCTGGCGCAGCTTGCGCAAGCCGCGGAAGTCGGCCTCGGTGACGGTGGCGGCGGCCTTGACCTCGACGCCGGCGATCGCGCGCGGACCGCGCTCGATGACGATGTCCACCTCGACGCCATCTTTGTCGCGGAAGTGATGGAACGCGAGCAGCCCATCGTATCCCGTCGACTGCCGCCGCAGTTCCTGCAGCACGAACGTTTCGAGCATCTGGCCGAAGATGGCGCGATCGTCCCACAAGCTGGCGGCATCAAGTCCCAGTAGCGTGGCCGCCACTCCCGTGTCCCCCATGTGGAGCTTCGGCGTCTTCACGAGCCGGCTCAGGCGGTTCGAGTGCCACGGCGGCAGCTCTTCGATCAGGAACACGCGGGCGAGCAACGTGACGTAGTCGCGAACGGTCTGACGGCTCACCTGGAACGGCGCCGCGAGCTCGGAGACATTGATGAGATGCGCCGTCTGCGTTGCGGCGAGCTCCATCAGCCTCGGAAGCGCGTCCAACTGCTGAATCCGCGCGAGGTCGCGAACGTCGCGTTCGACGATGGCCCGGACGTAGTCGCGGTACCAACGGCTCCGCCTCGGGCCGGCTGGCCGCGCGAGCGCCGCGGGGTACCCGCCTGCGGCGACCTTTCCCGCAAGCGCGCGGCCGAGCCGCGGCCGCTGCCGAGTGCGAAAGCCGCCGTCGAAAAGCGCATTGAAGAAGGCGGGCTCTGCCCGCGCTATCTCCACCTGAGCAAGCGGATGCAGGCGGACGATCTCCATGCGGCCCGCGAGAGAGTCGGCCACGGCGGGAAGAAGGAGCACGTTCGTCGAGCCGGTCAGCACGAACCGTCCCGGCGTGCGATCACGATCAACGGCCCGCTTGATCGCCATGAACAGTGCGGGCACCCGCTGGACTTCGTCGAGCACGGTGTGCTCCGGCAGCTCATCGACGAACCCGGCGGGATCTGCTTGGGCGGCAGCGCGGGCGACGTCATCGTCGAAGGTGATGTACCGGTAGCCGAGCGGGTCGCAGACCATGCGGGCCAGCGTCGTCTTGCCGCACTGACGCGGCCCGTGAATCAGGACGACGGGCGAGTCGGCGAGCGCCTCACGCAGCGGCGCCGCGGCGAGCCTCGGGTACAGGTCAAGGGTAGGCATCGGCTGATTGTAACTCGGGAGGTCGGCCAATTGCCAGTGTTGCGAGCGGCCAATGGTAACGTTCATGCTCGGCTGATCGGAATGCCCGATCTATAACCTTGACCAGAACACGCTGGTCGCACTCATTCCTCGACGACGACATCGCGGCCGCGGCGCGGCGTTCTGCGATGAGTCCTCCCGCGGCGACCGTGGGATGATCAGCTGGCAGCCAGTTGCTGTTGTCGGGGTCGTCGAAGTCGAGGACGCGAGCCCCGTC
>JAQTVA010000200.1 GCA_028707055.1 Candidatus Bipolaricaulis sp.
TAGCATCGCACCGAGATAGTAGAGACTCCCTCTCAGGTTTGCTGGCACTCTCTTCCCCCGACCAAGTGCACGGTACTTGGCGTACGTGCGAACCCAGTCTACCCTCCCCTCTCCGGCAGCGGCTAACCTAGGGGCAAGCCGTCGCCAACAGACGACCAGGTCGGTGAGAGAACGAAGGTTCTGTTTGGATTCAGGAGTGCTCCAGAGCATTCGGCGACGTCCAGATGGCACACCGGGGACGCAGTCGTCCCCCTTGAGTGCGACCGTCACGGACTCAATCTATCCGTGCTCTGGACGCACAGCACTCGATCGACGCTGAGATCTCCGCGATATTCCCCAGCGCTGCACTCTCGTACATCGCCGTGCAACCCGCGGCGTGCAACTCGCCAACTATCAGGGCAGGATCGCCCCAGTCTGTTGCCGCCTCTTGTGTCCGCACTCGCACACATCTATACTGACCCCATCCAATGCGCTCTCAAGTGGTTCCCACCGCTGCACGGGCCCCGGCGAGAGAAAGGAGGGTAGTGATGTCGACGATCGGAACTGCAAGTACGGAGTCGGAAGCTACCCTCGCGGCGCGAGAAGAGAACCTCTTCTAGAACCCCTCGACTCATCCGTTGCGTGGGTCGCTCCTCCCGCAAGACACGTGCACCGCATCTCGATCTTGACCCCTTCGCTGGTCAAGGCATCGGCATGCGGATCGCACCGAACTCAGAAGAGGAGATTCTATGACGCAACGCACAGCGGCAGAGGGATACACGACAGGACCTTGGTCCTTGGAGGATCTGGTCCCAGCAGGAACTGGGCCGGAAACTGAGCGCATCTTCGACGACGTCGCCGCGGCCGCCGCGGCCGTCGAGCTGAAGCGCTCGACCCTCGTGGCAGAGATTGAGGAGACAACGTTCGTCGAGATTCTGGCGCTGGTCGAGAAGCTGGCGCACGCCGCCCAGCGATTGGATGGATACGCAATCCTGCGCTTCTTCGCGGACACGGGTGATTCGGATACGCTCGCGCTCCGAGCACGCGCCGAGAAGACGCTGGCCGCCGCGCGAAACCGGACGGTCTTCTTCGAGCTGTGGTGGAAGGTGCTCGACGGCGCGAACGCGAGGCGCCTTCTTGCAGTCGCCGGAGACAACGCCTACTACTTGGAGAAGCTCCGCAGCTTCACGCCCTACACACTCTCCGAGGCCGAAGAGAAGGTCGTCAACATCAAGAATGTGCACGGCCTCGACGGCTTGGTGACGCTCTACATGATGATCACCAACAGCTTCACATACGACTTCCCCGTCGACGGGAAGACCAAGACGTTGACGCGGTCCGGACTCATGGACTACACGCGCGATGCTGCGGCGGAGCGGCGCGCCGCCGCCTACCGAGCCCTCCTCGGCGCCTACGAGGCGCGCAGCGGGGAGCTCGCTCAGATCTACCAGTGCACCGCCGGCAACTGGGGCGACGAGAACGTCGATCTACGGGGTGCGCCCTCAGCGATCTCGGTTCGGAACCTTGACAACGATCTCCCGGATGATGTGGTCCAGACGCTTCTCGAGACGTGCCAGGACAACGCCGGTCTCTACCAGCGCTTCTTCAGACTCAAGGCGCAGTGGCTGGGACTGCCAAAGCTGCGCCGCTTCGACCTCTTCGCACCGCTCGAGCGGGTGGGGGCCGAGGTCCCCTTTGCCGAGGGCGTCGACCTCGTCCTCTCGGCGTTCCGCGCCTTCTCGCCGGGGATGGCGCGCTTGGCGCAGAGAGTCCTTGACGAGGGCCATCTCGACTCGAGCCTCCGTCCGCGGAAGCGCGGTGGCGGCATGAGCTGGGACGCCCTACCAGGGATGACTCCTTGGGTTCTCGTCAACTACGGTGACCGCGCCGACGACGTCGGGACGCTCGCGCATGAGCTCGGCCATGCCGTCCACGCCATGATGGCCGCCAACCACTCCGTGCTGACGTTCTCCCCGTCGCTTCCGATGGCGGAAACGGCATCGAATTTCGCAACCCTGCTTCTCCTGGACGCACTGCTCCGCCGGGCGGACTCGAACGAGCGTCGATCGCTTCTTGCGAGATACGTTGGCGACAGCTACTTCACGATCCTGCGCCAAGCCTTCTCCGTTCTTTTCGAGCAACAAGCGCATCGGATGGTCGCGGAAGGAGCGACATCGGACGCGCTCTCGGCCGCGTATATGGAGAACCTACGCAGTCAGTTCGGCGACAGCGTGGAGGTCGACGACGCCTTCCGGCATGAGTGGCTGAGCCTCCCCCACTTCTTCACGACGCCCTTCTACGACTATGCGTACGCGTTCGGGCTTCTGCTTGTCCTTAGCCTCTACGAGCGTTACAGGGCGGAGGGAGCGACCTTCATACCGAAGTACCTGAAGATCCTCGCCTACGGCGGATCGAGGGCTCCGATCGCAGTCCTCGACGAGGCCGGATTCGACGTCCGCCGACGCGAGTTCTGGCAAGGCGGATTCGACGTCCTGGCCGGCATGGTCGACGAGTTGGAATCTCCCGCGTAGCCCGCGGGAGCCCGATGGATCCGGCCGCCTCGGTGGCCGGTGAACGCTGTACCTGTCGAGAGCCAAGGTCCACTCGTTGCGCTGGCTTGGAGTCGCTACGTCGGCTTCAACTGCACCGCCTGGCGGCAGCACGGCTAGTTTGGCACCCATAGCCCCCTGCGGCTTACGGGGGCAGTTCTCAGCGGCCCGCTGCGGTTTGTCTGATGTGGCGGGACCTGACTAGGATGCTCCAGGAACCTGCCTCGGAAAAACGAACGCGGTTCGATGCTCTCGACTTCGGAACGTCATGGACAGCAGCAGTGCGGAGGAGGTGTGGCGATGAAGAGATTCCCTAGCGCTTGGGGCGGTGAGCTACGGCGCAAGCATCGCCCTCTTCGTC
>JAQTVA010000033.1:0-9138 GCA_028707055.1 Candidatus Bipolaricaulis sp.
GGCTATCCCAAACCCTCCGATCACTCCGAGATCCCACATCGACACGCCGAGCACATTGCCGAACAGGATGTGGACGAGATCGACGGCGAACCCCCGTGCTGTCGAGAGCAGGGCCACCCCGAGCGCGAACATGCCGGCGAATACGATTCCAATCGCCGTGTCCTCTCGAAGTTTGCCTCGTTCGCCGATCCAGCCAATGCCGAGGGCGATGGCGACGGCGGTTCCGAGTGCCCACCAGAACAACGACCGGCGGTCGCCTCGTCCTGAGACGAGCAGACCTGCGGCGATGCCGGGCAGGACCGAGTGCGCGAGCGCGTCGCCGAGGAAGGCCATCGACCGCAGAACGACGTACGCGCCGACGAGCGAGCACAAGCCGCTGACGAGAACGGATGCTGCGAACGCCCGGACCATGAACGGATAGTGAAACGGGGCGACAAGCCAGTGGATCATGGACACCGATCCTCCCCCGAGCAGGTCGTGTCGTGCACGACAAGGACACCGTTCTCTGCTTTCACCATGCGCAAGGAGCCGCCGTACGCTGCGCTGAGCGTCTCCGGGCGAAGGACGTCGGCGGATCGTCCGAAGCCGAGCACTCGACTGCGCAGCAACAGAAGAACGTCGAAGCGTGTCGCGGCGATGCCGAGGTCGTGCAGCGCGACGAGAAGCGTCGTTTTCGGGAGCCTCTCGAGGAGAACGAGGATCTCGTTCTGGGAGGACACGTCGAGACCGGCAAGGGGTTCGTCCAGGAGAACCACCTCGGCCTCCTGGGCGATCGCTCGCGCGAGGAACATCCTCTGTTGCTCTCCGCCGGAGAGATCCCCGATTCGGCGACTTCCGCGATCGGCGAGATCGACGCGTGCCAGCGCTTCCTGGACGATGGTTCGATCCGGCTCTTTCGGGCGCCGGAGCGGCCCAAGACGGCCCGTGCGCCCCATCATCACGGCGTCGACCACGGTGACCGGAAACCGCCAGTCGACATCGCTGCGCTGAGGAAGGTACGCGATGCAGATGTGCCCTTCCGGAGCCACGCCGTGGACGGCGATCGAACCGCGAGCACAGGGCAGGATCCCGGCAATCGCCTTGAGCAACGTGCTCTTCCCGGCACCGTTCGGCCCGACAACCGCCAGGCGAGCTCCTGCGGGGAGGTCGAAGGTCACGTCCTCCAGGGCCGTCCGCTCTCCGTACGAAACGTGCAGTCCGCGGATGCGCAGAGCAGGCGCCGTCGGGTCGTGAGCCGCCTCCGCCGCACGCCGCCTCGGCCTCGGGGTTGGAGCTGGGAGAAGCGTCATGAAGACTCCGTCAACGCGACGACAATCTGGGTCACGTTGTAGCGCAGGAGATCGATGTACGTTGACGCAGGGCCAGCGGCGTCACTCAACGATCCGGTGTACAGAACGACCAGCCGAGTCCCTGTGTCCGCCGCCACCTGCACCGCCAGCGTCGGGTTGGCCGTGGTTCCCACGAAGATGGCGGGAACGCCGGCCCTGCGAACGGCATCCTCGAGCGCGGCGAGGTCGCGGGCGGACGGCTCGGCCACGGCGCTCAATCCGGGAAGCACCGTACCGACCAGATCGAACCCGTACCGCGAGGCGAAGTAGCCAAAGGAGTCGTGGTCCGTGACGAGCCTTCGGTCCTCGGGAGGGATGCGAGAGGTCTGCTCGGCGATCCAAGCGTCGAGATCGCGGAGGGATCGAGCGTACGCCGCCGAACGTTCCCTGTACTCTGCGGCGTGGCCGGGATCCAGGGTCTCGAGAACGGTCGTTATCCCATCGAGCCAGTGGATCACATTCGTGGGATCGAACCAGACATGCGGATCCGTCCCCGCGTCCCCGAACTCGCTCTGCGAGGACAAGGCGCGAAGTGCAAGACCCGCCGAGAGGTCGACCACCAGCGCGCGGGTCGTCTCCAGGAGCGGAGCGAGGAATTCCTCAAGCCCCGCGCCGCTCTCGAAGATGACGGTAGCGCGAGCGATTCGCACAAGGTCGCTCGGCGTCGCCTCAAAGGAGTGGGGATCCGCGTTCACCGGCAGGAGGACGTCGACGGCAAGGCGGCCTCCCGCCACGTGGGCGACGACGTCTCCCACAATGGTCGTCGTACACAAGACATGGATCTCGGCTGACGCGGCGAGAGACGCGGCACACGTGACCCCAAGAATGACTCCGGCGACCCATCCTCTCATCAATCGGCGCTCCTTCGGACGCCCGCGAGCGGGCACGCCGTGAGTGTATGCGCCTCGCGTCCTTCTGACGAGATCGGGAGCGATCGATCGGCTCTGCGAGTTCTTCACGACCCTGACACACGCCTGGACGGCCGACTCCATGAGAGGAGGCTAGTCTCGGGCGGATCGCACGAGAGGATCTCGGCGTAGACGTCGCACCCTCATGGAGAGGCGTGGCGGAGAGCCAGGCCGGACCGGATCGAGCGTAGACAGAACGGATCGTCACCCTGCGCCGGATGCATCCCGTGAGACCATGCCCTCTCGCTTGCCCTTTCCGAGGAGCAGGACCGCCGCCTCACATCGGGGCGGCGGACTCCTTGGAGCTTAGGCCGGCGGGATCGGGAGCAGGACGTGGAAGCACGCGCCGCCCGCCGGGGAGTTCTCGGCCCAGATGCGCCCGGCGTGCGCTTCCACGAGCACCTTGGCGATCGAGAGACCCAGCCCGGCCCCTCCGCCATCGCTCGCGCGCGCGGGGTCTCCGCGGTAGAAGCGGTCGAATACGCGCTCGAGTTCCTCGGTGGGAAGCCCCGGTCCGCTGTCGCATACGCTGACCACGACCTCGCTCGATGGGCTGCGATGGGCAAGGAGCCGGATCGTCCCCCCGCTCGGGGTGTGACGGATCGCGTTCGACAGGAGGTTCAGGAACACCTGCTCGATCCGATGTCGGTCGATGGAGAGAACCGGGAGCTCGGGATCGATGTCCTCCTCAAGGGAGATCCCTTCATCTTCCAGCTCGGCTCCGATCGTGTCGACGATCCCTTCGAGGATCGCGCCGATCGGCGTGGGCTGCTTTCGAATCGACAACTGCCCTGCGTCTGCGAGCGTCAGCTGATGAAGGTCGTTGACCAGGCGGGTGAACAAGAGAAGGCGGTCGTGCAGCGCGGTGAACGTCTCCTGAGACGGCTCCACCAATCCGTCGCGCAGCCCCTCGAGCGCAGAGCGAACGGCGGAGAGAGGAGTGCGCAACTCGTGGGAGATGTCGGCAATCATGCGTTGCTTCGCGAGCTCTGCGGACTCAAGGCTCGCGGCCATGTCGTTGAACGACGTCGCCAGGCGCCCGATCTCGTCCGGGGTATCCAGGTCGACTCGCTCGTCGAAGTGGCCAGCGGCGATCCGGCGCGTGGCCGCCTCGAGCCGTCGCAGGGGGCTCGTGGTCTGGCGAAGCAGCAGCAACGCGAGGAGGAGTCCAGCGGCGGCGGCGGCGCACCCGGCCAACCACAGAGCGCGTCGCGTCGTCGCGAGAAAACCTCGTTCCAGGACGCCGAACCGCTGAGGAGGCTCCAATGGGTAGGGAAGGGCCGTCCACGTCTCTCCCGTGGAGAGGATGATCGGCTGCCCCTTCTTGACTTGGGCGTCGTCCAGTTTCTTCCCGACGGCCCTCTCCTCCGGAGCGAAGATCACCGTGCGAGTCGCGTCGACCAAGTAGAACGGGATTCCGCGCGGTCCGCGGCGGAGGATCTCTGCGATGCTCTCGAAACTGCCGGTCCGCTCGTAGGAGTTAGCGACCAACTGGACCAGGAGTTGATCCTCGAGCGACAGACGCCGCACGGCGAACTCGGAGAACGCCCGGCTCACCGACTGATTGATGAACACGTACCCGGCGATCGTCGCGAGGACGATCACGATGGCAAACGAGGCGAGCAGTTTCGTTTGGAGAGACAGGCGGCGGAACGGGCTCTTCACACGCCTCCTTGAGAAGTTCCGGCCTCGCCGGCCAGCGCCTCGTCCGCGCGAGCCATCTTGTACCCGATGCCGAAGACCGTCAGCACGTACTTCGGATTCGTAGGGTCCTCCTCGATCTTCTGGCGCAGGCGCTTGACGTGCGAATCGATGGACCGCTCGAAGCTTCCGTACGTCTCTCCGCGCACGCCCTCGAGCAGCTCCAACCGCGTGAAGACTCGCCCGGGGTGGGCCATGAGAAACGCCAACAGGTCGAATGCCATAGCGGAAAGCTCGACGGCGCGTTGTCGAACCCAAACGAGACGCTGTTCGCGATCGAGGCGGATGTCCCCGACCTGAAGGAGCGGGGACTCCTCCCCTGAGAATCGGCGAAGCACGGCCCGGACGCGAGCCTCCAGTTCTCGAGCGCTGAACGGCTTGACCACGTAGTCGTCGACTCCGGCGGCGAACCCACGGAGACGATCGTCTTCGTCCGTCTTCGCGGTCAGCATGATGATCGGCACGGTCGACGTTCGGCGAATGCGCTCGGCGACGGAGATGCCGTCGAGCTTCGGTAGGAGCCAGTCGAGAATCACGAGCTCGGGATTGACGCGCGCGAACTCCTCGAGCGCCGCGTCGCCGTCGTACGCGAAGGAGACGTCGTATCCGGCGTCTTCGAGGTAGCGCCGGACGGCGTCCGTCACCCACTTCTCGTCATCCACCACGAGGACTCTCTGGGCCATCCCAAGTGCAGTATACGGAGTCGTGTGGGGAAGTTGCGGCAGGGGCGTGTCGCCGTGCTGGAACCTTGCCGGCGAGCGCGCGGGGATGAACCGACCCGCTCCGCCGAGCGACGTAGGAGAGACGATGCCACTGCGAGAATGTGTTTGAGGTGTCCGTATCGGAACGGTACTCTCTCGCCATACGAAGACCGGCCCCGGTGGCTGCAGGGGGCCGGGAAGCGCCCGCGCTTCGTCCGAAGGGAGGATGGGAACGTGCTAGGGGAAAGCCGTCTGGCTGAGATTGCGCAGCGGGTGCTGCGCGAGGCCAAAGCCGACCAGACCGAGGTGATGGTTTCGGGCAACGACTCGCACCTCACTCGGTTCGCGGTCAACACGATCCATCAGAACGTCTCGGAAACCGATGTCACCGTGCGAGTGCGGTCGATCCTCGGGCGGAAGACCGGAGTGGCCTCGGGCAACGAGCTCGCTCTGGATACCCTTCACAGGCTGGTTCGATCGGCGGAGACCGCCGCCGGCTTCCAGGAGGAGAACCCGGAGTCCGGCTCGCTGCCCGGTCCGGCGCCGGCGCAGAAGGTCGATGCCTACATCGAGCGGACGGCCGACTACGCTCCCGCCGAGCGCGCCCACGGAGTCGAGAAGATCCTCAAGATGTCTCGGAAGAACGGTCTCGACGCCGCCGGTGCGTTCTCGACCGAGGCGCTCGAGACCTACATCGCGAACTCACGCGGCGTCTCGGCGTACCACCGGGGAACCGTCGCCAGTATCGTCACGGTCATCATGGGGCGGGACAGCTCCGGGTATGCGTCTGCGGCGTCCATCGACGTGGACGACCTCGATCCCGAAGCCATGGGGCGGATCGCCGTCGAGAAGGCCTTGTCGAGTAAGAACCCGACCCCGATCGAGCCGGGGGAGTACACGGTCATCCTCGAGGAAGCCGCGGTCGGCGACATGCTGTTCTTCCTCGGCTGGATGGGGCTCGGAGCCCTATCCGTCCAGGAAGGGCGGAGCTTCATGAACGACAAGTTCGGCCAGCGGATCACCGGCGAAAACGTGACCATCTGGGACGACGGGAGCGATCCGCGAGGGCTCCCACTTCCGTTCGATTTCGAGGGTGTGCCGAAACAGCGAGTGACCCTGATTGAGAACGGCGTCGCCAAGAACGTCGTGTACGACACCTTCACCGCCGGGCGCGAGAAAGGGAAAGCGTCGACGGGCCACAGCCTTCCGGCCCCCAACACCGCGGGTCCGATTCCGCTCAACCTGTTCATGGCGCCCGGAACGGCGAGCAAGGAGGAGATGCTCGCCTCCACGAAGCGTGGCATCTGGGTCACACGGTTCCACTACACAAACATCCTTCACCCCGTCCAGACGATCCTGACGGGAATGACGCGGGATGGAACCTATCTGATCGAGAACGGAAAGATCGTTCGCCCGCTCCGCAACCTCCGGTTCACGCAGAGCATCCTCGAAGCGTTCTCGAACATCGAGTCGCTGGGGAAGGATCTCGTGCTCCTGAAGGACGAGTGGAATTCTCTCGGGACCTGCGCTCCGGCGGCCAAGATCCGCAACTTCCGGTTCACCGGGACGACCGACTGACGGGCTCCCAGAAAGGAGAACTATGCGAGACTACACACATCGTGCTCTGAACCAGGCCCAAGCGAAGGGAGCCACGTACGCCGACATCCGCATCGTCCGCCGGGAGACCCAGACCCTCGAGGTGAAGAACGGGGTCGTTCAGACCCTCTCCTTGGGTGATACGTACGGGTTCGGGATTCGCGTTGTCGCGGACGGCGCATGGGGGTTTGCCAGCAGCCATCGTCTCGAGAGTGGGGAGATCGACCGCGTGGCCTCGCTGGCGGTCGCCATCGCGAAGGCGAGCGCGCTCAGCAAGTCGGCCGATGTCGACCTCGGTCCGGCCGAGCGACACGAAGACACGTACAAGACCCCGATGAAGATCGACCCGTTCGAGGTCTCGCTCGAGAAGAAGATCGACTACCTGCTGCGCGCCGACAAGGAGGCTCGCTCGGTGAAAGGCGTGCGCGTCGTGGAAGGCACGCTCGGATTCGAGAGGAACCACAAGGTGTTCGCCAGCACGGAGGGGAGCTACATCGAGCAGACCCTGACGGAAAGTGGCGCAGGCATCGTCGTCATGGCCGTATCCGAAGGCGAGATGCAGCAGCGCTCGTACCCAAACTCGTTTGGACGCCATCAGGGGACCGGCGGATACGAGTTCATCGAGACGTGGGACCTTCCCGGCAACGCCCGCCGCGTCGCCGAGGAGGCCGTCGCGCTGCTGTCGGCGCCTCAATGTCCGAGCGGCGTGACGTCGATCATCCTCGACGGGCCGCAGTTGGGTCTTCAAGTCCACGAGTCGTGCGGGCACCCGATCGAGCTGGACCGGGTGTTCGGCACGGAGGCGGCGTACGCGGGGACGAGCTTCCTCACGCCCGAGAAGTACCGGAACTTCCGCTACGGATCGGACATCGTGAACATCGTCTCCGATGCCGTGACGCCGGGCGGGTTGGGAACGTATGGGTACGACGATGAAGGCGTGCCGGCCCAGACGACCGACATCGTCAAGAACGGTCAGTTTGTGGGGTACCTGACGTCGCGCGAGACGGCCAGCCAGTTGCGCAAGATTCGCCCCGAAGCGCCGGCGCGCTCGAACGCGGCGATGCGGGCTGACGGATGGAACCGGATTCCGATCATCCGGATGAACAACGTGAGCCTGATGCCGGGCCCGTGGACGCTCGACGACCTGATCGCGGATACCGACGACGGCATCTACATGATCACCAATAAGAGCTGGTCGATCGATGACAAGAGGTTGAACTTCCAGTTTGGGACCGAGCTTGCCTACGAGATCAAGAAGGGCAAGCTCGGGCGTATCGTGAAGAACGCAACGTATACCGGGATGACGCCGAAGTTCTGGGCCGGATGCGACGCAATCTGCAACAAGGACCACTGGCACGTCTGGGGTACGCCGAACTGCGGGAAGGGGCAGCCGGGCCAGGTCGCGCACACCGGCCACGGCGCGGCTCCAGCGAGATTCCGCGACGTTCAAGTCGGCGTGATGAAGGGTTGAACCCCTGGTCGGCGGGCTGAGTCGGAAGAAGGGGGCCGTGCGCTCTTCTTCCGTTCGCGCCTCGGACTTCGTCCGGCTCGGGGGGAGGACTCTCTGAATCGTCTCTTCTCGGGCCGAGGCGAGCCCGCAAGAAGGAGGGGCGGCGGAGCGGCCTTCCTCTCCTTTCGGCTTCGAACCTCGCCCGACTCACGAGTAACGGCCGGCTCACCCGCTTCTCCTTGTGACGGCGACGGGCTCCGCCTCTTCCCCGTTTCGATGGCGAAGCCTGCTAGTAGTAGTACTGCGTCACATTCTCGACTTCGAGTCCGCCGGCGCCGCGCCCCGTGTACTCGAGAGCGAGGATCACCGCGCGCTTCTCCATCCGAACGTTCAGCAGCCCCCAAAGGAGGCTGCCGTGTCCCAGGAGGGGCGTCAGCCCCACGTCCTCGGACTCGAACGGCGCCAGCGTGAACGTCCGCTCGTCGATCCGTTTCCCCAGGGAGTTGAACACGGTTACTGCGCAAGTCACCGTTTCGTTCCACGGATTCATCACAACGTACGCCGTGGACGCTTCACGCACCTGGGTGTAGTACGCACCGAGCCAGAACGGCTCCGTCGGGTCGAGCACCGGGACATCACGCGAGATCGTGTCGGTGGAAACGAGGACGCCGCCCACCGAGTACTCCAGACCGATCAGGAAGCGCTCGCTTGTGTCGACGGTGACGACGCCCCACGCATTGGGAATACCCGCCACGACGCTGCGAAGGCTCACGACGTCGGCTGCGCCAGGTCCAAGGTCGCCGGAATACGACCAGATCTCCATCCCGTACGCGTCGTGGACGGAGATCACGTACTGCGACATGTCGGGAACCGTGCTGATCAGGTTGATCTCCAGGTCTCTCTCTCCGAGCGTGTTGTAGTAGAACGCATAGTGATACTGCGCCGTTCCCGCAACCCCGAGCAACAGCACCAGGAAGGCCAAGGTCAGTGCGGTTCTCATATTCTCCCCCCTATCGCTTACCCGACCGTAAGACTAGTCGATCCCGGCGGCGACGCAAGGACAATGAACCGCGTCGATCCTCCCGGAAGAGAGAAGCCGCAATGCACCTTCCGGGCGAAACGACAGTCGGGTATTCTGAGGACAGAACGACGGTCGATTGCACGTCGTGGGGGTGAAACTCCATGGAGGGAATCGCTAAGTTGGTCTCAGCGTCCGCCTGGGGACTCGTGGCCCTAATGCTGGCGGCCGGAATTCCGTTCGCTTGGCGGAAGATTCTTGCCTGGCTCGATGCGAAGTCTCAGGTCGCCATGGCCGATGCCGTGCGCAAGATGATCGACGAGTGAGGCGCGGTCTTGACCCCACGTCCGGAAGATCCCCGATTCTCCGGGCAAGACGCAAGACGGCAACCCTGCAAGTCTTGAGGGCGTCCGAAAGGGATGCCGGATCGCCGGGG
>JAQTVA010000033.1:9238-11433 GCA_028707055.1 Candidatus Bipolaricaulis sp.
TGGGCGGCCCCCGTAGCCCGCTTCAGCTCCTGTTCTCTTCGCGGTCCAGGTACTGCAGAATGGCCTCGACCACGAGGTAGTTCACCGATCGGTCCTTCTTCGCCCCGACCTTCATCAGCCGCTCGACGGGCTGCTGCGTTACCTTCGACTTCGGCACGTAGATGCTGAGCTTGTCAACGAGTTCTTTCTTCGGCATGACTCCCCCTTCTCTCTCTTGAGAACGTCTGTGCTGTACGTACACCCCAACTCAGAGTCTGTTCCACCTGGACATACGGGGCGTGAAGCCGATGTGGAGGAGGTGTGGCGGTCGAAGCTCTTCGGCACCCGTCCATGGGCCATTCCTAGTCCCATCGTTACCGTTCCCTTAGGTCCTGGCGGTCCGCCGTGCAGGCAACCGAATCGGTCCGCCGGCGGCTTTGCACACCGGGTATTTTACGAGAGGTGGAGGCCGTCTACCAGGGGAAGATCCGAAACCTCCTAACCAGGTTGTGCAGCGGGCAGCGAGCCGCCTCCGGCGACATGATGGGCCCAGCGGATGGGCTCGGGGAGCCGATGGCTCCCTACGCAGCGCAGCACGAACCCGACGGCGTGGACGAGGTCCATTCGGTGTCCGGGAGACACGAACACCGGGTGAGTCCCGTCCTTCGTCCTGACGACGGCGCCTAGAACGCGCCTCGGGTCTGCCTCGTCCAGGAGGTCCGCGACGGCGCCGCGACGGGAACCCGGTTCCATCACCACACCACACAGACGCGACTTGGCGACGCCGATCGTCGGTACATCGAGCCAGAGTCCCATATGGGCAGCGATGCCCATTCCTCGCGGGTGGGCCGTCCCGTGGCCGTCGAACAAGACGAGGTCCGGTTTGGGGTCGAGCTTCTCCCACGCGGCAAGGATCACGGGGCCTTCGCGGAACGAGAGGAGGCCCGGAACATACGGGAACACGGTCTTCATCTCGGCTGTCGCGTTCGCGCGTGGACGAAGATCGGGGAACCCGAGCACGACGACGGCGGCGCGCGAGAGGTTCCGCACGACGCTCACGTCGATTCCAGCGACCGTGCTCACGTGACGCTCATCCCAGGTCAGATCCAGGCGCACTCGCAGCTCGCGCTGGATGCCGGCCGCCTGCTTCGGTGTCACGGCCCACGGATGGAGTCTTCCCTCCACCTCGATCGCCTCCTGGTTTCCATTCTGGAACGGAAGTGCGCGCGGGGCGAACCCGTGTCAGGCCTCTGACGTTCACGCCCGGCTCAGGGCAGAGCGGAACGCCTTCATCCCGGTGCGGGGGTCCGCCGAGCTTCCACAAGCGTCGCACGGCCCGTCGCGAGAAACGGGAACCGAACCGATGCTGCGGCGTTGCCGAAGCCCTGGACCCACAGGGTGCCATCGTCCCTGAGCAACCCGTGCTCGATTTCGCACGGCCACCAGGAAGGCGAATCATAGACTGGACGAGAGAACGCAAACGTGCCGGGGTGCTCGGTGCAGTAGCGTTCCATCGTTCGGAAGGCGCGCCCATCGACCGAGCTCTCGCGGCGGAGATCCCTTCGCTGCGGGTAGAGACACCCGTCGCAGGCTCCTCCGAGCACGCCTCCGGGAACGTGGTCCCGCTTCGCTCGACCGCCGAAAACCGCGGCCGAGGAGCCTAGGAGGCCGTTCGTGCGCGCTTCCTGATGGAGGAGACTCGGACGGGACCGGCCGAAGGCAGCGATGATCCGATCCTCCACCGCGGCATCCTCCGGCTCGCTATCGGTTCGCCGCGCGGAGGCATGATCGAACAGGAACTCGAACCCGCGATCTTCAAAGCGCACGGCGTTGACCGGCATCGGCGTCATTTTCCGGTACGCACGGAGCCACAGGGAAGGGAGGATCTTCCGAAGCCGAACCACAAGCCCGTCATAGTCCACGGCGGAAAGCCGCGACAAGACGCCTTCATAGTTGATCGAGGAACCCCTCACTCCGCTCCTGCCTTCGCCCACCCAGTCCGTGAGACCCCAGAATAGCCAACGGAACGCTGAAAAAGCAAGCGTGTCGGAGCTGCCCGAGTCCGGGCTGAGCCGGATCTAGAGCGAGATCGGAGAAGGCTCGGCGAATTCCTCAGCGAGAAGGTCCATGACGAGGACGTCGAGCTTCCGACTTCCAAGAATGCGCGCCTGCCTCCTTCGACCGACGACCCGGAATCCGAGCTTCTCGTAGCAGCG
>JAQTVA010000201.1 GCA_028707055.1 Candidatus Bipolaricaulis sp.
CAGTCCCTGGCCGAGAAGAAACTCTACGGCAATCTCCTCCGGGCTCCGCTCCGAGAGACGCGCCCGGTTCATCAAATCGCGCAGCACCGAGGTTGTCAACCGCGAGGCGAGGCGCGCCAGGACGTCATCGATCTCCGGGTGTTCGCGAAGCCGCTCGAGGCGCACCAAGACGGTCACGTTCCGCGACGTCATCGCCTGCCGATCATCGTCGAGCGTGACGAACTCCGACGAGGTCACTGCCTCTTCGAGATTGCCGACGAGGGCGAGCTGCACGGCGCCGAGCGTGAGGAGCGACTCCGCTTCCTCCAACGTCTTGGCCCAAACGACGGCGCGGGTCGTCCGGCCGAAGCTGTAGGCATCCCGCAGGGACGCCACGGCGGCAGCCCCGTAGGCGTCGGGGACGGCCCACAGCAGGGTCTCGCCCGCCTCGGCGAGGGTCGAGGAGAGGGCCGACAGGGCCGACAGGTTCCGCTTCGGGAGGCGATCGGCGAGGCTCGCCGGAACCGCGGCGAGCCACCCCGCGCGGGCCGGGAAGACGAACGGCCGGAAGCTGCTATCCACGCCGTACACGTCGCCGGCCGGGAGCTCCCGGTACACGAGATCGACGTCGGCCGCCTGCAGCGCTTCCTCCACGCGCCGTGGATCTTGGATCCCGATCAGGCTAACGACGCGATACCCCGCCCGAGTGAGGGCCCTCTTCAGGATGTGGCCGACGACCGCCTGCAACTCGCTCGTGTCGGCTCCGATCGCGACGGTCCCCCGCCACGCCGACTCGTCGAGGCTCACGCCCGTGGAGACGCGAGGCATCGCCGCGCTTCGGTCGCCGTCCGAGTCCTGCCATCGATTCCCTGCGGCATAAAGCAGCCGAGGAGCATCGTTCTGAATGTCCCGGACGCGGCTTCCGACGAACGCGTTGTGCGCGAGAAGCGGCGTCGCCTCCTCGTGGCGACCCGCGGCCGTCTGGGGCCCGCCGAGCGCGGCGACCCCCGTGAGCGCGTCACTCGCGGAGTCGGCCTGCTGCAATCCGATCCGGTTCCGTACGAGGCGGTTGCCCTCCAAGCGCAGTCCGGCGCCTGGGCGCACGAGCAGAACGCCGACATCGTTCTGTACGGCGCGGTTGTCCAGTATCGCGCTGTCCGCCGTGGCCTCAATCAAGATCCCGACTCCGCTTCGAAGGACGGTGTTCTGCGAGACGGTGTTGTTCGCCGAATCGCCAAGCGCGGCGATCCCGCTTCCCGCCGACCCGGTGATGCGGTTCCGCAGGATCGTGTTTCCGACCGTGGAGACGGCGGAGATGCCGAGCTCTCCGCCCGAGACGTGGTTGTCGAGCACGTGGTTCGTCTCGCCGCCCTCCAAGAGCAGGCCCACCCGATCCGCGGCGATGCAGTTCCGCAGGACACGACAGGAGGACGCGGCGTCGCTCCGAATCCCGATGCCGACATCCGCGATGTTGTTTCCCATGACGAGGGTCCGATCGCTTGCGCGGAGCAGGATGGCGGGTCCCGCGCCACCGCGGATCGTGTTCCCCGAGAGCGTGTTCTGGGCGCTTCCGGTCGCGCGGACACCCGCACCCCGGGATGCGCGAATCACGCTGTCGAGCACGCGGTTCTGCACCGATTCCTCCAAGACTACGCCCGCGGCGGCGGTCTCCTCGATCGTGCAGTTGTGGATCTCGCACCCCGACGTTCGCTCGAGCGCGACGCCGACCGGAGTCCGGCGGAAGACGCTGCCGTCGACCGTGACATCGGTGGATCCTCGCACGACAACGGCGGCGACGTCGCAGTCGCTCACTCGGCACCCCGCGAGGCGGGTTTGCCGCGAACCTTCCTCGAGCGCGATTCCGATCGGGGCGCGAGCGACCTCGAGCCGTTCCAGAGCGTTGTTCCACGACGCGACGACTCGCACGCCAACCTCCGCGGAGTTCCGGATGGTGGCGGAGCGGACGGTCGTCTCGCTCGAGGACACGATTTCGAGCGCGACGTCGCCTCCTTCAACCGTCATTCGGTCAAGGACGCCGTGGCGTGCTCCCGAGAGCCTCACGGCCGTGGGCGTGTCTCGGACCGTGGTCTCGGAGATCCGGCAACGCGCGGCCGCGACGAGGATGCCGACACCGTCGGCGCGAACGTCCAGCCGTCGCAGCGTGACGTCGTCGGCGCGCACGGAGATCGCGGGGGCGCTCCCCTCGGCGACGATCTCTGCGGCCCGTCCGAAGGCGCGGATGGTGATCCGCGGAACGTTGATGACCAAGGGCCCCAGGATCGCGCCGTTGCGGGTGTCGAGGAGAATCGTCCCGCCCGCTGCGACCCGATCGAGTGCGGCATCGAGCGTGGCAACGTCGCGAGGAACGACGATCGCATCTCGGGGAATGCGCTCGGGTGGGAAGAGGGGGTGGCGTACGACAAGCGTGGTGCCCACGCCTAAGACCACGACAAGAAGCGCAAGGACGACAACCATACGCTTGCGCGAGATCGGGGCCATGGGACCTACTCTACCATCCGGCCTTGCGTCGCGTCCAGGCACTCGGCCGCCATCAAGGCGGGCGCGGTGTCCTGTAGCGGTCTCGCTCTGTGTGGGCCGCCCGCGGAAGGCGCGCCAAGGCGGGCGTTGCCGAGGTAGAATCATCCTGCGCAAGGGGGCGGGCGGCGCTTGCGCCGGGCAAGGGACGTCTTGCCCGCATCGCCGTGGGTTGAGCGAGGGCTGCGGCCCGCGACGTGGTAGGTTCCGCAGGAGCGTACGGCGGAAGGGAGGCTTCATGTCCGGGGGCCGGATCCGATGGATGACCCGCAGAGACTCGAAGGCGTGCGGCGCTCGCAGAGTCAGAGACCTGTCGGCGGGGTGGAGGGGCGCGTGCCTTGCGCTTCTCATG
>JAQTVA010000202.1:0-1321 GCA_028707055.1 Candidatus Bipolaricaulis sp.
GTTGGGTGGCGTACGCGTTCGTGGAGTCGACAGTGTCGAGCCACACGAGTCGGGGAGCGAACGAAGGACGTGGCGGGGAGTGCAAGCTGTTCGTCACCGGGAGGAGTGCAGCCAAAGCACCCTCGCTCTGGACAGATCTTGGACCCGCTGGGTGCTCCCCGGCCACGCTCTTCCCACCTCCACTCGATGAGGAGTGTACTCGCTGAGGGGGGGCCCGCAATCGCGCCGAGCGGAGCCCGGAACGCCGCCCAGGAACCTGGCCATGGACGCAAGGCGCTTGACGGGTCACGGACTCGGCCCGAGTCGGTGCCTTGCCCATCACCCTCTCCGTGATCGCGGGACTGAATCTCCATCGGGAAGACGATTTCGGGCTGAGTGATTGGGCTCTTGATTTGGAATTCGTCTAAGACTATACTCGTTCTGTTATGGCCCCAGAGAGGCGCATGGAGAAGCTCCGAGGCTCGGGTGTGACGCCGACGATGCAGCGTCTGGCCATCCTCGAGTTCTTGGAGAGCACGACGTCGCATCCGACGGCCGACGAGGTATACACGGCCGTGCACAAGAGCTGCCCAACGATCGCGCGAGCGACGATCTACAACACACTTGAGGCCCTGACGAGGGCGGGAACGATCCTGCAGCTTACGATGGACCCTGGGGCCGCGCACTACGACGCCGACACGGGGCCCCACGTGCACTTCCGCTGTCGCCTCTGCGGTAGAGTCTACGACATCCCCATGAAGGAGCGTCGCTGCTTGGGAGACGCGGTCGACGGACACCAAGTGGAATCGGTGCGCACGTATGCCTTCGGGATTTGCGCGTCTTGCCGCGGCGAACCTCCCACGGAGGCACCATCGTCGATGCGAAAGAGACGATCTTCATCCCCAAAGGCTCTACGAAAGGAGAAGGGCCATGCCTGAACTGCCCGAGGTAGAGACCTTCGTGCGCGGCCTCGCTTCCGCCGTCGGGCGAACGATCGCCTCGGCCGAGGTGCCCGACACGCGCCTTGCGGTCACGTCGGAGGACCTGACCGGAGCGCGGATTGCAGCGATCCTTCGCAAGGGGAAGTACATCAAGCTGAACTTCGAGGACGGGCGCAAGCTCGTTATCCACTTACGGATGTCGGGACGATTGCGCCTCGATTGCGACGGCGACGAGCGCCAGTACGTTCGCCTTGTTCTCCACCTCGACGACGGAGAGAGCATCTACTTCGTCGACCCGAGACGGCTGGGAACGGCCGACGTCTGCGAGGACGGATTCCACGTGCCCCTCGGCGTCGATCCGCTGGATCCCGGATTCACGAAGGAGGCTCTCGCAACGCTTG
>JAQTVA010000202.1:1331-2834 GCA_028707055.1 Candidatus Bipolaricaulis sp.
TTGTGAGCCGATCGCGGGCGCCCATCAAGCCCTTCCTGCTCAACCAACGGAAGATCGGCGGGATGGGAAACATCTACGCCGCCGAGGCGCTGTGGCGGGCGCGGATCGACCCACGCCGGCGAGCGAACGAGCTGACCGGCGTCGAGGTCGGCCGGCTGCACAAGGCGATCGTCGAGGTGTTGACCGAGGCGATCGCGCGGCTGGGCACGACGCTTGGGTCGAGCGTGTCCGACTACCGCCCAACATCCGGTGAGGGAGGCTCATTCCGTCTCGCGGTCTACGGACGCGAGGGAGAGCCGTGCTCGCGGTGCGGAGAACCGATCGAGCGGGTCATCCAAGCCGGACGGTCCACGTGTTTCTGCCCGAAGTGCCAACGATAGCGATCCACAAAGGAGGGCGCTGAATGAGAATGAAGGGATCCAAGACGGAGAGAAACCTGCTGACGGCGTTTGCCGGCGAGTCGCAGGCGCGCAACCGCTACACATACTACGCCTCACAGGCGAAGAAGGACGACCTAATCCAGATCCAGCACGTCTTCGAGGAAACCGCGGCCCAGGAGATGGAGCATGCGAAGCGGCTGTTCAAGTTCCTCGAAGGCGGCGATGTGGAGATCGCCGCCGCGTTCCCGGCCGGCACGATCGGCAAGACGGCCGAGAATCTGCGCGCGGCGGCGGGCGGGGAGCATCACGAGTGGTCGTCGATGTACCCCGAGTTCGCCCAAACGGCGCACCAAGAGGGATTCAACGAAATTGCCGGCGTGTTCGAAGCCATCGCCATCGCCGAGAAACAGCACGAGCGGCGCTATCTTGCGTTGCTGAAGAACGTCGAGGGCGGAACCGTCTTCAAGAAACCGACGACGGCCGTGTGGCGCTGCCGCAACTGCGGCTACATCCATACGGGAGCGGAGGCCCCCGCGGAGTGCCCGGCTTGCGCTCACCCGCGGGCGTACTTTGAGCTTCTCGCTGAGAATTGGTAGAACGGATGAAGGGAAGAGAAGAGGGAGGATCGGGAAGGAGGGAAGTGGAATGTCGGAGATGACCCTGCCGCTGATCGGAGACAAGTTCCCTCACATGGAGGTCCAGACGACGCACGGCCGGATGTCGTTGCCGGGAGCATACGCCGGCAAGTGGTTCGTGCTGTTCAGCCACCCGGGCGACTTTACGCCGGTGTGCACGACGGAGTTCGTGGCTTTCCAGAAACGCGTTCCGAGGTTCAACGAGCTGAACACGAAGCTTATCGGCTTGAGCATCGACCAGGTCTTCTCGCACATCAAGTGGACCGACTGGATCCGCGATACGCTCCACGTGGAAATCGAGTTCCCAATCATCGCCGCAACCGAGGCGGTGGCGAACCACCTCGGCCTGATCCATCCCGGGAAGGGGACGAACACGGTTCGCGCCGTATTCATCGTCGACCCGAACGGCACCGTTCGCGCGATCCTCTACTACCCTCAAGAGTTGGGCCGGAACATCGACGAGATCGTCAGGATGATCGAGGGGTTCC